>CAZOMH010000663.1:0-2917 GCA_964580415.1 uncultured Nitrospirales bacterium | reverse complement strand
GATGCGCTTCCCGGAAGGCGTACTACCGATGCCCGTCATAAGGTATATCAGTATATACGGGTCCCCAAAAGAGTTTCGCAGCCTTTAATGTCTGCGTGGTGCCGATACCTTCCGCCCCTTGGCACGGGTTTTACCCCCCTCCGCCTTCGCCAAAAAAGCGCAAAAATGAACCCAGGATAAGGTGTTGCGGCACATATGGTTGAACGCGGTTTTTCTGGACAGGAAAGCCGCGGGAATGAAGGGGGAAGTTTTTGCTTGATTTGGGGGGAACTTTCCAATATTATATCGCGCCTACCGCAGGGCGGGGACTTTTACGCCCGGTGGAAGTGTATCCTTCGGACCCCCCCGAACGGGTGAAGTGCAGCCTGTCTGTTCAGATTGCGCGTCCGTTCGGTAAACATGAGTTGCAGCGTATAGGAGGGTTTATGAGTTGTACAAGGGTAAGCATCTACTGATCGACTGTTCCAATGTGGCCCGGGAAGTTTGTCTCGACGACAAACTTGTGCTGAACGCGATGGCGCGTGCGGCAGAACGGGCCGGGGCTACCGTGGTCTCCCAGATACGGTACAAATTCGGGCAAGACAGCCCGCCTGGCTTCACCGCCGTCGTCATGCTTGACGAATCCCACTGTTCCGCACACACCTACGCGGACCTGGGACTGATCGCGATGGACGTGTTCACTTGCGGAACCACCGAACCTCGCGACGTGCTGCGGTATATCCGGGAAGAGCTCGACCTCGGCGATGTCTCTGTGCGTGAAGAGTATCGCTTTACGGACGACGCTCCCCAAATGGACGTCCCTGTCCACAACGCGGAACCGGCACTCGCCTGCTGAGACCGCTCCTGGAAGAAGCCTCCCTTGAACCACCGACAACTCCATGACGGGCGTTCCGACGGACTTATGCCTTTGGAAAGCCTTGATCTCAGTCGGGTAAACAGCTTTGCCGGGCTGGTGCGCGCGATGGCCAAGACGGCCTTCGGCGGGCGCCAGCTCGGCGAAGCGCTCGACGTTTTGCTTGCAATGGCCGGCGATCCCGGCTGCAGAGTGGTGCTGACCCTGTCCGGCGCGATGACCGTTGCCAAGCAGGGCCGCCTCATCTGCGAGATGATTGACCGCGGGCTTGTGCATGCCGTGGTGGCCACGGGCGCGCTCATGGCCCACGGGTTGACCGAGTCCATCGGCCTGGCCCACTATGCCGTCGGTCCCGATGCGGACGATACGGACCTGTTTGAAAAGGGCTACAACCGCATCTACGACACGCTGGAGATGGAATCCAACCTCAACGACGTGTGCGAGTTGGTGGCCCATGTTCTGGCCAGCACCACGCCCGAAGACGGTGTATGGTCCTCGGCGCGCTTCTGCCGCGCCGTCGGCGCCGAACTGGACCTGCGCGACCAGGGGCCCGGCATCCTGCGCAGCGCCTATTTGCAGGGGGTTCCGGTGTTCATACCGGCCTTCACCGACAGCGAAATGGGCCTCGATTTCTCCACATGGGCCATGCGTTCCGTGTTGCAGGCCGGGGGCTTGGCCGACAGCGGGCGAACGCTTGATCCCGACGACGTGTTTGCGGCCATACCGCCCTACAACCCCTTCCTTGATTTGCAGAAGTATGCCCGCTTCATCGGCCGCGCCGAGACCATCGGCATCTTCACCGTCGGCGGCGGCGTGCCCCGCAACTGGGCCCAGCAGGTGGCCCCCTACTACGACATCACCGCCGACCGCCTGGGCATACGCCTGCCCGGCCCCCGCTTCCGCTACGGCATCCGCCTCTGCCCCGAGCCCGTCCACTGGGGCGGCCTGTCCGGCTGCACCTACTCCGAAGGCGTAAGCTGGGGCAAATTCATTCCCCCCGCCGAGGGCGGACGTTTCGCCGAAGTGCTCAGCGACGCCACCGTGGTCTGGCCGCTGCTCATGAAAGCCGCATTCGAAATTCTCGACGGCAAGGCGCAATAGCGGGCATCCCCCCTTCGGCCCTGTTCCGCATCTCCACCCGGTGGAACCCTTTGCGAAAAGAGGGTGTCCGCCGATCTTTTGTCCCCCCGGTCCGATACGTATAATTGAACGGCGTTTCCTCAGGAGCGACGGGCCTTGCAGCCGTCGTTGTCGTCGGGTTATGGAGGACCGGCCCCGCATGCGCGCCGGTTCCCGGCTTCAAGAAGAAAGGGAGGTGCGTATGGCAGGGCGCGCGGTTGCTTTGATTACTGTCGGACTCTTGGGCATTCATTCTGTCTGCGCGGGGGGTGTTGTTTATGTAAACGCCGCCTCCACGGCGGCGTCCCCCGACGGACAGTCCTGGGAGACGGCATTTCACGACCTTCCGTCTGGAGCGGATGCCGCCGCCGCAGACGGCGGCGGCGAAGTCTGGGTGGCTGGGGGGACCTACACCGGTGCCGAAGCGGCCGCAGTGCTTGCAATGCGGCAATGGGTGGCCTTCTATGGCGGATTCTCAGGCGCCGAAACCGCCCGCGACCAGCGTGATTGGACGGCCAATCCCGCGGTTATTGACGGCGAGAACGCCCGCCAGTGCGTCTTGGGCGCGGACAATGCCATGCTGGATGGTTTTACTGTAGTGCGGGGCAATGGCGATTCCGGCGGCGGCGTGTGCAATTACGGTTCTTCACCAAGACTGATGAACTGCACATTCGCCGGCAATACGGCCGTTAACGGTGCCGGGGTCTACAGTGATTCCGGCGCGTCGCCGAAAATCACAAACTGCCTGTTCACCGAAAACAAGGCCCATTTCGGCGGCGCGGCATACAATTCCGGAGCATCGCCGGAATTCGCCAATTGCATTTTTGAAGGCAACCGCGCATTCTCGGCGGCTGCCGGTGATGGCGGCGCCATGTACAATCTCAATGCTTTCTACGTTTCGGGCATTTGTCCAAGCGGTAAAGTGAGGCGGGTTTCCGACAGGGA
>CAZOMH010000662.1:0-2920 GCA_964580415.1 uncultured Nitrospirales bacterium | reverse complement strand
CCGTACTTCTTCAACAGCATCTGAATTTGCTCTTTGATCTTCGTCGTCTTATTCCCAAGCTCCAGCCTTGCCCGAACCACCTCCCGGTCTTCACGCAACTCCGGCGGTGGAACCCAGACCGTCGGCAAGGCATTGCCTGCCAAAAGATGTCCTCGCAGCGTCTCGAAAATCATTCGTGCATCCGTCTCGTCCGTCTTGCGTTTCACGTCCTTGCGCGATTTCCGCATCAGGCTGGGAGCCAGCACAAAATTGGCAATGCCGGCGTTCGACAACTCGTCATGCAACCCGAACCCCAACGCGCACGCCTCGTACGCCGTCGCAATCTTCCGGCAACCGCGTGTCTTCGCCAAACCTCGGAGATAACGGATCAGCGAACCGCGCCCGTCCTCCGAGTTCAAAAACGTCTTCACTTCCGGCGTCCCATTATGTGCCGCCGTGCAGGTTTTGATGGTGCGTTCGTGGACATCCATACCGCTGATGATACATTTTTCCATGGCCGGTTTCCTCCGTTAAGTGTTCGCTTCAACACTGAACCTTAATGTAGGCGACCGGCCTCTTCGTTTTTACTACATGATAACTCAAAAGCACCTGCGCGCCCCGCTTCGCGGGACGTTGACGCTAGACGAAACAGGAATAGGTACAAAAAAGAAGATTCCTCTTGTCGGGAATACATTTTCCCAGTGTGTGACAAGAACAAAAGGAATCTTCCATGAAAAAGTACAGCGACAAGTGGACGAAATCAACCGTGCGTTCTGCCCTTCTGACGGTGGTCAACCCGGAGACGGCGGCGGTTGACGTCCATCCCAATGAGATGTGGGGTGCCATCCGCCCGGACCATCCATCCGGGAAGACGGTTCGCCGGTTTGGGGCGGTGACCTATGACCTGCGCCAGCTGGTGAAGTGGTTCAAAGACAGCGGCGTCACCACGGTGGCCATGGAGGCGACAGGGGTTTACTGGTTGCCGTTGTACGAGTTGCTGGAGGATGAGGGGCTTCGCGTCTGCCTGGTTAATGCCCGGCATGTGAAGAACGTTCCGGGGCGGCCAAAGACGGACGTCCGGGACTGCCAATGGTTGCAGAAGCTGCATGCCAGCGGGCTGCTTACGGCGTCATTCATCCCGGACGCGTCGATCCGCCAGCTCCGCGGGCTGCTGCGTCACCGGGACCGGCTCACCCGGCTTCGGTCGCAGCACATCCTGCGCATGCAGAAGGCGTTGCGGGAAATGAACGTCCACTTGGATGCCGTCGTAACCGACATCATGGGGGTGACGGGGGTGAGAATCTTGAAGGCGCTGATGCAGGGCCGCCGGGACTTTGACGTCATCGCCCAGGAGTGCCGGCATCCCTTGATCAAAGCCACGCCAGAAGAGATCGCGGCGGCCATCGACGGCACTTATACCCCGGAGGCGCTGTTTGTCCTGGAACAGCAACTGGAGGCTTATGACTTTACCGGCGCACAGGTTGCCAAGCTTGATGTCCAGCTTGAAAAATTACTCCAGCTGGCCACTGCTGAACGGCCTGCCCTTGCCCTTCCCGACCAAGGACTCACCGGGCGTGAAAAGCGTCAGGGGGATGCCCCGGCATTCAACGTCCAACAGTATCTGTATCAGATCACCGGCGTTGACCTCACCCGCATTCCGGGAATCGCGGCGAACGCCAGCCTCGTTCTTCTTTCCGAAACTGGCACCGACATGTCCCGCTGGCGGTCCTCTGACGCTTTCTGCTCCTGGCTTGGACTCTGTCCCAACCTCCAGAAAAGCGCCGGCAAGATCCACGGCAGCAGGCCGCGCCGTACGTGTTCCCATGCCAAGCATACGCTGCGGTTATGCGCCTCATCCCTAAAAAATCATCACGGGCACTTGGGGGCGTTCTTCCGGCGGATCCGAGCCCGTTCCGGAAGCCCGGCCGCCATCACCGCCACCGCCCATAAGCTGGCCAGAATCATCTTCGCCATGCTGAGCGGCAAAAAAGCGTATAGTGAACTCGGCGAGGATTATTACGACAAACGCTACCGCGAACGAATCCTCCGTAACATGAAGCGCAAAGCCCAACTTTACGGCTTCCAGCTGGTCCCCCTCGAACAAGTGTCCTAACCTCTAACCCTTTTGGTGGTGCGCCCGAGTCATAAAGCCGACCCCCCACTGGTGATCGCAAGGATCCCGCTCAAAAGCATGGCAGTTCGCGCGAATGGTTGACATCCTGATGACGCTCTCGAAGCGATCTCGCATAGGAGGATATCTCACTACTCAACGCGCGGACCAAGGGCCACCACCACTTCTCGTGCAACTAACACCACTACAAACCAACGCACTCTCCCCGTGAACCTCCCATTGTTTCATAGGAGGGGGTTCCCAACATCATCCGACCCAACGGTCATGCATCCCGCCAAGATTCCGTCAGCCGGAGGCCGGGGGGAGCAACCGGCGTTCGTGGGAGCGGGCGGCGGCCGCGGCCACGCCGCGGTGGATCACCAGGGCACGGCCGCGGCTGCGCCCGTGCTCAAACACCGCCGCATCGGGCGCCCAGCCATTGGCCCGGCCTTTGTGAACGGCGGGATAACGGCGGGCAAAATAGGCGTCCAGCCGGACATCCTTTAGTTTGAGCAGCGCCCCCGCCGGCGTTACCGGCCCCCCGGCCGCCCGCTGGGCGTGCAATTTCTCGGCAAACCCGGTCAGCAGCCCGACAACGAAGGCGGAGCGGTCCTCGCGGGACCGGTGGCCGGCCGGCCGGTAGCGCTCCCATTCCGCCGCCATGCAGCGGCTGACAAAATCATGGACATAATGGGCCACGCGCACATTCGCCACCGTGCCGGAGATTTCCAGCACCCGCCCCATCCGGTCCCGATCCAGGACGTAGGCCGAAGCCCAGATGGTGCGCACGAAATAATACTCCTGCAGCAGGTTGGCGAGCTGGCTCACCGC
>CAZOMH010000661.1:0-2931 GCA_964580415.1 uncultured Nitrospirales bacterium | reverse complement strand
AAGGAACAGAACAGCCAGAACATCGCCGGCGGCACGCCGGGCAGAATAAAATCGTCGAACCAGAGCATGAAAGGCATTATTTGCTGTAGAACCAGTCCGTGCCGATGCGGGCCACATGCAGGCCGTCGCGCTGGTGATAGCTGATGATGGCAAGGCCGTCCGTGAAGATCATGCTGGGGTAGCCGTAGTCGTCCCCGGGATCGCCCATGATCGCGCGCTCGTTCTCCCACGTGGCCCCGTCGTCCCTGGAAATCACCGAAACGAACGGCGTCCGTAAGCTTCGGTTTTCCTTGGGTGCGCCGCTGCACCGCAGGAGCAGCAGGTCGCCCGTGCCGGGAATCCGCCTGACATTGAGCGCCGAACTGTTCGGCGGCAGCGGCAGCGCGGGAATCATTTCGCCCTTGGACCAGGTAAGCCCGTGGTCCGTGGAAACGGACTGCGCCACCGAACCGCTGTAGGTGCGCATCAGCATGAGCACCCGCCCGTCCCTGAGTTCGACCGCGTGCGGTTCCTGGGCCTCGACGGGCAGCATATCGACCGTGTTTTCGCTCGGATGCCAACTGTACCCATTGTCATCGGAGTAAACCGTGAAGCTGACATAGCCGGCATGGCCGTCGGCCGAGGCCACCTTTTCGTGCTCAACCGGGGCGATGATCCGCCCCGTCGAGAGCTGGATGAACTTGTCGTTGTGAATGATGTTGTAGCCCGGACAGGGGTCCACGATGAGTTGATCCCCCCAAGTCCTGCCGTCGTCGTCCGAGCGCCGGTAGTAGTTGTGTCCAAACAGCGGGTTCGCATCGGAACCGTAGATGTAGGACAGCAGCAGTTGCCCGTTGGCCAGCCGCAGCAGGCTGGGGTGGCAGTAGATGTCCTTTGCCGCCGGTTTGGGCCGGGGCACAAGGCAGGTTTCGTCGCTCCAGGTCTTCCCCTTGTCGGGAGAGGTCCGCGCGGCAATGGCGCCTGCCCCGTTGCCTTGGGCGTCGTATTGCTGGTAGGCCATGAACAAACGGCCGTCCGTCAGCTCGACGATACTGCCCGGCATGCTGCGGTACCCGTACGGACCCTTGGGCAGGTTGACAACATGAACGTCTTCGAAGATCGGCGGTGCCTTGGGGGCGTCTTGGCAGAACCCGGACAGTGCGGGAAGAACGGCGAGCGCCAGCACGGATACGGTGAAAAGACAGGTGGTTCGCATGATAATCCTTTCTCGGGCATGGGGCCTGCGGGGAAAAACAGATTCATTGTAGCGCACTTGGAAGACAGTCACTATCTTTCCGTTGCGGACGTTTCCTTCAGCGGGGTGCCTGATGGGCACTCCATTGGCATGCACAATTTTATCAGCGCTTGCAGAATAGTCAACAATTAACTATAATGTGGTAGAGTTTCTGGGGCATGACCCCGAAGCAAAGGACGCGCGACAGTGTCCCTACACACGCGACAAAAGCAGGAACGGGTTATTGAGGTGGTTCGCCGCGGTCTTGAAGGTGACGCGGCGGTGGCATTTATGCGCCAAAGCGGCTTTCTGACCACGACGACCGGGTTGGTGCGCCATCTTCGGGCGCTCGGCGGGCGGGCCCGTATTCTTGAACGCATTCATGAAGGCAACAGCAACGTGGAGATTCTGGAATCACTGTTTCCCGCCGGGCGGCTGACGCGGCTGCGTCCGGCTGTCCAAGAGCAGGCGGACCTCTTTGGCTCGGTGGACCTTTCCCATGAACCGGTCCAATTGCCCAATCTGCTGCCGGGTGATTTTGACACGACGCGGCTGACCCTGCGCGTGCCGAACGACCTCTACCATGCCTTGGGTATCGCCGCCCGGGTGGAAGGGGTGAACCGCAACCAGTTGATTGTGGACATCCTGACCTCGGCCCTTTCGCGCAGCCCCGGTTTGGACCGTTTTCCGGATACGGACCTGCCCGAGGAGGACGGGTGATTTTCCGCATTGCCTTGCTTGTCGCGGGGACATTATGCGAAAATATCGAAATTAAAGGGTAAATCGTTCCCCACGCCCCGTCTTCAAGGGTTGGAACTTTTTCCCGCACGGCGGGATTAAAATATACTAAAGCCAAAATTCGGCTGTTAGGAAGGTATTATGGCGGACGAACAGAGCAATATTGCGGCATTTCGCAGCGAGGCTCCCCGGTTCCGGGACGTCAGCGAGCCGCTGCCTTACGCGCAGTGGACCGACGAGAACCTGATGCTTGAGCATGGGCGCGGTTCGGAGGCCGCGTTCGAGGAGCTTGTCCGCCGGTTCCACCGTTCTGTCTTCAATTATATCTACCGCATGGTGCAAAACCGCCACGTTGCCGAAGAACTGACCCAGGAAGTGTTCATGGCGCTGGTGAAAAACGGCAACCGCTACACTCCGACAGCCAAGTTCTCCACCTACCTCTACACCATTGCGTCCAATATCGTTTACAAGGAATGGGCCCGTCAGAAGCGCCGCCCGAAGATTTTCAGCCTGTCCTGGTGGGGCAGCGACCACGAGGGCGAGGGTGAATCGCCGATAGACAACGTCCGCGACGAAAGCGCCTGCGTGCTGACCGCGTTCAAGCGGGGCGAGATATCCGAAGCGGTCAACGAGGCATTGCACAAGATTGCGGAGCATTATCGCGAGGCCTTCGTGCTCAAGCGGTTCCAGGGTCTTTCCTACGAGGAAATCGCCGAAATTACCGACTGCCCGATCGGCACAGTGAAATCGCGCATTGCGCGGGCCGAGCAGGCACTGCGGCCCTTCCTCGAAAAATACCGCGAATACGTCTGAAACAGGACGGTTACGGCATGGGCATGAACCTCGAACAGACAGTCCTTCGGCATCCGCCGCGCCAGGAACTGGTGGCCTTTGCGGAATCGCTGGTGGACCGGTCGTCTTCGGTGTCGGCCTTTCTCGCGGCGCATGTCAATTCCTGCCCGCGCTGCACCGCCGAGGTG
>CAZOMH010000660.1:0-2937 GCA_964580415.1 uncultured Nitrospirales bacterium | reverse complement strand
CAGGTCCACCGCAGCAGGATGAGTCCTCCCAATACGGGGGCCAGAATTGGCGCCAATCCCTGGACGACCGCCAGTATTCCGTAGATTCTGGCGGACCGGGGAAATTCGAACATATCATGCACAACAGCGCGCCCGATGATCATTCCGGAACATCCCCCCACGGCCTGAAACAGGCGCAAAACTATAACTCCTTCAATGCCGGGCGCGACGGCAATGAGGAACGATGACGCGACAAACAGCCCTTCGCCGATGCAGAGGGGCCACTTCCTCCCGAAACGATCAATCAAAGGTCCGTAGAGCACCTGTCCCGCGGCGAGTCCCAAGAAATAGACGGAAAGCGTGAGTTGTGCTTTGGAAATGTCAGCGTGAAAGCTGTCGGCAAGGCCGGCAAGACCGGCGACATACATGTCGGTGCCTACGGGGGCGAAAGTCGCCAATGCTCCGAGGATTATTGAAATCCCCAGAACGGACGTTTCTGAGTTGCGTTGACGGTTCATGTTTTCAGGGAATCTGCCTTTCAGGCACGGTAAGGCGGTGAAGTCCCGGGGTTTTCCCAGCCACGATTGGTCGAAGATTTTTGCCGATGGTAGTATGTCTTTACGACTCAGGCTTTGAGTCCCTGAATCAGTATTTGAAATGCTTGTTCCGCCATTTCGACAGGGTCATTATTTGAGATGCCTTGGAAGTGGCTTGTTAAGATGCCAAGGTACATTGAGATGAGGATATCCCTTGCGGCGTCCGTATCGGTGTTGGCACGGAGTAGCCCCCCGCACATGGCCTTTCTCAATACTTCTCCCACTTCTTCGAAGGGTTTGGTGCCGTATTTCTTGCTTTCTTCTTGCACGGATTCCAGCACATGGGCAGACCATTCCATTTGTTCCGAAACAAAGAAAGCCAGTTTGCGGCATTGCTCGTCCTTGGTTGCCACCCAAATTCGCGCCACGAGGCTTGCATACAGGTCGTCCAGGGAATTAATCTCGGGCACAGAGGCTGCCAAAAGCAGGTTCTCGCGGGCGTTCAGAGTGTCAAACAGGGCCGCCACCAGGGCGGCTTTGTTCTTGTAATGCCAATAGACCGCGCCTTTGGTCATCCCTATGCGTTGGGCGATATCTTCAAACGTTGTATGGGAATAACCCTTTTCCGAAAAGACATCGACTGAGGCCTCAAGGATTAACCGGCAGGTTCGTTCGGCTTCAGCTTTTGTTCTTCTGGCCATGGTTCCATTCCTCAATTACCAAAAGTCATGTTAGACGCAATTATACATACCAACCAGAAGGTATGTCAAGTTGGCATCCTAAGCCGAAGAATCGGTGTATAGGAGACTGCCGCAAAGAAAGGTGACTGAAAGTCACGTTATTTTGGGACGCAATGCTAATCGTCGATTTCTTGGTCCCGGCCCGCAGGGAGGGTTTCCGGGTGCAGAATTGAATGAGTGGTCATTTTCGCAAGGGAAGGGCTGAAAGACGCGGGAAACATTCGCCGCTTTCCGGCAGGGCGGCGAATTCGTTCAGCGCTCAATCAGGTTTATTGAGTCACATTGCCAGACAGCGTCCTGGAGCCGGACGGTGCAGGTGTAATTGGTCCGGACCTTTTTCCCGAGGTCGTTTGTCGTGTCGCAGTAGCCGCTTACGGTGAACTTGCCGTTTTTGAAGGGGCCCAAGACGGATGAAGACTCGAAGGGGGGGAACTTCAGGGTGTCCGGATACTTTATGGCCCCCTTCACGATGTCTTGCGCGCCCATATAGGCCTTTCTGCATTGCTCTATCCGCGCCTTTTCCCCGGCTTCCTTGGCCTGCCGCATGTGGATTGTGCAATATCCCCCGAGGAGAATGAGCACGAAAACGGCGAGGGCGAATCCCAGAACGGGTTTCCACTTGAGGGTGATTGGCATGCGCGGTGATTCGCGCGGAACCCAGTCATGATCGAAGGTCTTGCCACGCTTGGCGGCATCCACGCACGCCGAAAGATGGTCGAAGAGGTCCTGTCCGGGGGCCGGCGCGATAATCGGCTGGACGGGCACGACAACCCGTTGCTTGCAGTGCTTGCACCTACCGACGGTGCCCGCGAATTTGTCCGGCAGGTTCAACAGTTCCCCGCAGTGCGGACATATGAGTTGGATCATAGCCACGCCTCTCCCAACGGTGATCCCAATGTTGGATACAGCAATGAGCAGATTGTCTTGCTTTATCGTACCGCACCCGTTGGTGCTGCTTCAAAAGCGCGCGACCCCGCCGCCCTGTCCGGTTGGCCGCATTCCCGGATCGCGGTTACAGCCGTTCCCGCCTTTCCTTCGCGCCACAGTCAGCGCAGGAACTTCACGCGCAGGATGCGACCGGTTTCGGGCAGGGATACTTGTTGTTCGTCGCCGTTCAGACGGCGTCGGGGTGTCCATTGACCGCCGTCGAAAGAACCTTCGTCAATGGCAAGCACTTCGGCGTTTCTGGGCGGACCTTCGAGCTCGCGGAAGACGGCGTCAAAACCCATGCCCGCGACGATGAACTCGCCAGGTGACAGTTTGATGATCATCCCGGCCCCGCGCTGCTTTTCCGGATCAAACCTGACAGTATAGGCCACCACGGCGGCCAGGTGGTCGCCGAGTTGAACGGTTCCCGTCGCATCGCCCTCTTCGAGGAGGTTTTGGACAACAGGAAAGAGGGTGCCGGTGTAACGGTGTTCCGCAACGAGGGGCAGCATGGGCCGCAGGACGGCATAGACGCGCGCCAGTTGCACGGCGGCGGGGCCGGGATCACCGTCTTTGGATTCCCCGTCGATGCCGAACACGGACCAGGCGATGCCGTTGAACTTCGCGAAGGCGGTGAGGGCAAACGCTGGGTAATAGGGCTCATAATTCACTTCGGGGATGAACAGCGGGTTGTCCGGGCGGGTGTAGGCGGTGCAGACGTCGCCAAAGCGCGGATGATAAATGTCGGGCGACAG
>CAZOMH010000659.1:0-2945 GCA_964580415.1 uncultured Nitrospirales bacterium | reverse complement strand
TGTTCATGGATACCCCGATTCTCGAAACGGTTTACCAAAGGCACAAATATCGTATTGCGCCCGTGTGGAATGACCTTGACCCTGCGGCGCGGTTTGGCATGCACAGAAGCACCCCAAGACCGCTGAGCCGCAATTTGTGGAGATTTTAGTTCCGACGGGATGGGTGCATTCAAGAAATTCTTTTGGTAAGCATGGTAAACTCCCCGGAGAAAAGTGCTATTTCATGGGCGGTTTTCACGGAATACAGCGGGGGTTGTGCTAAAAGGGGAAAATTGCCGGAGGCAATCGAGAAATCAGGGCAGATAAGGTGCGGGATTGACCGGCTGGTCGTTCTTGCGCACTTCGTAGTGCACGTGCGGGGTGCTCGCATTGCCCGTGCTGCCCACCGCGCCGATAATCTCCCCGCGCTTGACCACCTGGCCTTCTTTGGCAAACTCTTTGTCCAAGTGGGCGTAATACGTTGACATTCCGTTCTCGTGGTCCACAACCATCACATTGCCGTAGTCGCCGTCCCTGCCGGCATAAGCCACTTTTCCCGTGGCTGTGGCGCGCACCGGGGTGCCCTTGGCTGTAACAAAGTCGATGCCTTTGTGGTAATGTCCACGGCGTTTGGCGCCAAACGTGGAGGTGATATACATATTCTTTGTGTCCACGGGACACATGCAGGGCTGATTGGGCGGGATTTTGCGGTTCGCCGCTTTCGGCGACCGCTCTTGGTCCGAGGGCCAGGGACCGCGCCCGTGTGCGCAGCCCTGACTGATCGCGATAACGGCTGCAACAGCCAGCAGCAGCACGTATCGTGTCATTTTATGCAGCCCATGCATGCCTTGGAAGAACTCCCGTTGGCCTTGACGGGGGCACTTTACCACACCCTTTTTCGGCTATGCAACCTTGTGACCAGGGCTATTTCGCCCCTTCAGCCCTTCCGCAACACCACCCCTAGTGGGTGCCGGTCCCAGCCCCAGCCGACGGGCACAGCGGCAACCGTGTCCACCTGCGCGCAAAGCACAATATCCGACGCCTTGTCGATCAGGCGCAGCTTCTCCGAATGCGGGGCGCTTTGAAAAAGGGCCTCAACCCCCTCCGTTTCAATCCGCGGCAGCCAGTAGTCATATAGGTCACCTCCTTCGCCGAGGCACAGGTTCAACCCGCGCATCTGTGCCAACTCCATACAACGCCGGGCGATCAGCACCGCCGCCACCCGGTCCTCCTGCGCGTCGAATCCAGGATCGCCCATGAGCCCTGCGGGCACGATGACAATGTCCCTCGCCCCGCCTATGGCCAACCCCACCGCGGCACATGCCACCGCCGTCGCATTGGTCGGCGCGCCCATCAGCACCACCGCCGCGCCCCAGGCCTCCACCAGCCGTCCCGCGCCCGTGGTCGTGGTGAAGATCACCCGTCTTCCCGCCGCATGAAACGCCTCGGTGGGGCTGTTGCCAAAATCGAATCCTTCCGGCGGCAGACCGCCGCGCTCGCCGTAGAGCAGCGCGTCGGGCCAGTCGGCCCGCGCGGCGAACGCCTCCCCCACCTCGCGTACCGCCAGAATCTCCAGTGCGCCCGCCTCCAGCAGCGCCGCCGCCGTAGCACTCGCGCGCAATGCGTCCACGATCACCGCCACAGCCCTGCGCTTCCGGGCAAAAGCGCAGCCCGGCGCACCTTCTATAATATGTATATTCATGGCTTCCCAAAATGTAGGACAGGCGCCCTCGCCTGTCGTTCCCTGCATTTGCCGCGCGCTGACAGCCGAGGGCGGCTGTCCTGCATGATCAACGGTTGTCCCGCAGAAATCATATGTCCCGGCGGGCGGCGGGATGATACCATAGCGCAACGGCGCATCGCCGCCCTAAACCCATGAGGACCGGCCCATGTCGTTCGACCCGAACCGCTACGACAATATGATCTACAGGCGCTGCGGACGCAGCGGCCTGCGACTGCCCGCCGTGTCGCTCGGGCTCTGGCACAATTTCGGCACCCGCGCTGATCATGAGAACTGCCGCGCCATGCTCCGCACCGCCTTCGATGCGGGCATCACGCACTTTGACCTGGCCAACAACTACGGTCCCGAACCCGGCGCGGCCGAGACGCGCTTCGGCCAAATCCTCAAGCAGGACTTCGCCGGCCACCGGGACGAACTCATCATCTCCACCAAGGCGGGCTATCACATGTGGGAGGGGCCCTACGGCGAGTGGGGCAGCAAGAAGTACCTCGTTGCCAGCCTCGACCAGTCGCTCAAGCGCATGGGGCTCGACTACGTCGACATCTTCTACTCGCACCGGCCCGACCCGGACACCCCCCTGGAGGAAACCATCGGCGCGCTGGACCTTATTGTCCGCCAGGGTAAAGCCCTCTACGCCGGCGTCAGCAACTACCGGGGCGCCTTCTTCGTGCAGGCCGCCGAACTGGCCCGGCACCGCGGCTGGGCGCCGCTCACCATCCACCAGCCCCGCTACAGCATCTTTGACCGCTGGATCGAGAACGATCTGCTCCAGTACACCGGACAATACGGCACCGGCGTCATCGTGTTCTCCCCTCTTGCCCAGGGGCTGCTGTCCGACAAGTACCTCGACCCGGCCAACCCGATTCCCCCGCAGTCCCGCGCCGCCGACCCCGACGGTTTCCTCCAGACCCACCAGGTCACCCCGGAACGGGTGGCCCAGGCGCGCCAATTGAACGCGATTGCGCAACAACGCGGACAATCCCTTGCCCAGATGGCCGTGGCATGGACCCTGCGCGACCCGCGCGTCACCAGCGCCCTCATCGGTGCCCGCACCCCGGCCCAAATCACCGAATGCGTCGCCGCGCTCGAACACCTGCACTTCGACGCCGAAGAACTGGCGGAGATAGACGCCATCGCGCCGAGATAAGAAACCCATAATCCCCCAGAACGGCCAGGGACTTGCCAACTGGTCAGGGAAGGGGCGCAATATGGACTGCGGTGGCAA
>CAZOMH010000658.1:0-2955 GCA_964580415.1 uncultured Nitrospirales bacterium | reverse complement strand
CGGCGGGAAGGGCGCGGACACAGCAACCGTCCGCGCCCGTTGTGATCTGTCTCTATCCGGGTCTATCCGGGTTCGTCGGTGGGTGGACCCGGCTTACGCTGCCGCCGTGATCAGGGCGGCGGTGGCGTCGCTGGCGGCGTAGTCGAAGTCGATTTCCTCGATGAACCGCACGGCGAGCTGGTCGTTGGCGAACCAGACATGCTCGGAAGTGTCCATGCGCGGGGCGCCGTGCTCGCCGAACCACCAGAACGAGAGCGCGCCGAAGACAGCCAGGGGCTTGTCGGCTGCCGCCGCAGTGTCATAAGGCTGGAGCACGTCGGTCCAGACGATCGGGTAACCGTCGAGCATGGCGCTGCCATCCGGCAGCCGCTGGTAGACGTTCGGCTCGGCGGCGGTTTTGAAGGCGGCGAGGCGCGTTTCCCAGGTGGTATCCAGGTAGTAAGCGGCCAGGCGCCCGTTGAGCACGGCCTTGCTGACTGTGCGCCGCAGGGCCCGGAAGTCGTCGAGAGTGGCATCACTCGGCTTGGTCTTTGCAGCGGCCAGCACCACGGTCTTGTTGCTGTCGCGCGCGACCTGCACCACGCCTTTGACATTGTCGTAGCCGAGCCCGCCGTCCGCCAGGAACCCCCAGGTGTCCTCGGCGCGCGCGAACTCGACCGCGCCGTAGCGCGCGAGGAACTGCCCGAGAGCGACGACGCTCTGCTCATCAAGCTCGCGCGGCACCCGGACGATGCCGCCGATCTTGTGCGATTCGAGGCTGGCGAACGAGAACGCCGGCGCCTTCTCCGAGATCAGGGCCGACATGGCGATCGAGCCGAAGGCAGGCCGCGCGCCCATGCGCGCCGGGCGGGCGGTCCCCATGCCCATCGGGTAAGGGAACATGCGCCGGCGCACGACGCCGAATTCGGACACCAGATCCCGCAGCTCGGAGCCGTACTCGACCGGGAGCGGAACTTCGGCGGTGGTGAGCGCCGCCCGCGTGCTGAGGTTCAACGCCTCGCGCGAGAGCTGCAGCAGGCTGTCGCGCTGCGCGGGCGACGGGCACAAGGCCTCGAGCGTGCCGCTCCTGTTGCAGTGCGCCACAAACGTCGCGGCCAGGTGCCGCGCGCAGTCCTCCGACACCATCCCGCGGGGGCGGGCAATGACGCCGCCGGCGCGCAGGGCGGTGGCGCGCCGGAGCGTGGCAAGATGCTGCTGAAGCTGGGCGCACTCGGTTTCAACGGACTTCACCTTTTCGGGCAAGGCCTGGAAATCGGGCCAGCGCTGGTGGAAATCCCGGAGCGCGCCATCGAAGTCGGCGAGCTGTTCGGGTGTGATCTGCGGCGGAGCCGCGGTGGATGTGCTTGTGTTTGTTGGAGGCATGGTATGGGTGTTTGTTGTTGGATGTTGTTATTGCGATGCGGGGGCGGCGGCGCTCGCACGGCCGCCTTTCGTTTCCTGGTGGGTCACATGCGCCGGGTGATGTCCCGGAGCGCATGCGCGAGCGAAATTATCTGCGGGTCGGGCAAAGCCGCGGGGTGCCGGATGTTCCCCGCAGGTTGCGCGGTTTCGATGCTTCTGCGGCAAAGCTCGGCCAGTTCCTGGATGTCCGATCTGGCGACCGCGCCGCTTTTCAGCCCCAGCGCAAGGGCATTTGGATTCGCCGGGATCCCAACGGCCGAAACCTCGAGCAATTCCTGTCGCAAATACCGCCTGCGCCACGGGGTGTCTTTCGTGCCTTCCTCCCATTCGAGCGGTACGAACCCGACACTCACCGCGTTCAGGAACTTGCCCCGGTAGAGGCCGTAGGCGATCCGGGCCAGGGGGTTCGCCTCGGTCGCAAACCGGATCCGCTGGAAAAGGCCGCGTTCGCGGATCTCCGTGATTATCGCACGCCCAAGCGTGTGTATGACGTCGCCGTAATTGTGCGCGTTTTGAAACACGGGGTTCTGCAGGTAATGCCGCAAGTCCCAGCCTTCCGGGCAGATGATCTCCTCGCAGCGATCAAGCGTCTCGTCGCTCGAAATGAAATCGAGGGTGTGATCCCCTGGGGCATTTTTTCCCGCCGATGGTTCCGGCGTGGAAGTGCTCTCGGGCGCGGCGGATTTGACCTCGATGGCAAGGCTGCGGTGAAAGGTGGGGCTCGCAGCCGGTTGTGGCATGCTGGACGGCGCTTTCGGCGAAAGCGCCCTACCTGGAAGCGCCCTACCTGGAAGCACCATATCTGGTGGGTTGTTCATGAGTTGCTTCATATTGTGTTTGTTTGTTGGATCTCCTGGATTGTTGCCGGCAGGTAACCGCGGTCGCCCCATGGCAATGGTTTGAACCCGAGATCGAGCACGCGGTTGAGTTCATTGAATGGAACACCCATCTCGAATCCGGCGCGCGCGGCTGCCAGCCGGTCGCGCCTGACCTTTTGCATGAGCGGCAGGCTCTCGAGATCGAACCAGCCGGAGGCGCGCGGGTCGATCGCGCGCACGGTGCGCTCTTCCGCGGCTTCCAGCCGGCTGCACAGCGGCGCCACCCGGTTTTCCAGGAAGTTAAGCCGCGCGCCTTCCATGACGTCGTACTTGTTGTAATCGGTGGCGGCGACAAGCTCCTCGGGCACGCCGAACGCGGCGCAGATTTCGGACCTGGTGAACTTGCGATTCTCGAGGAACTGCAAGTCGGTGCTCGAAAGCTCGGGCTTGATGACTTCGGCCACGCCGCAGAGGAACGTGGGACGGTCGGCCCGCCCGGCGCGCTGCTTGCGGTTGCGCAGGGCGGCCAGAATCTGCTCGCGCTGCTCATCTTCGAGCCAGCGATCCGTGCGCACGATCACGCCGGATTCCCCGTTGTTTTCGATGATGCCGCGCATGAACACACCCGCGGAGTAGTCCGTGCGTGCCGCATTTGACGCTACCGACAACGGCGAAAGCCCGCGCCAAAAATTGAAGGGATTCGGCAGCTTCTCGAACCAGACCTCTTCCGGGAGGA
>CAZOMH010000657.1:0-2958 GCA_964580415.1 uncultured Nitrospirales bacterium | reverse complement strand
TAATGTCCCAGATGAAACAGGTGAACCGGCGGGGGAGACCTTGGCTCGTGAGGAAACGGAACCCAAGGCCGCAACGTCCACTCCTGTTACCGGGGTACATTCCATATTCGGCTTGCATAAACCGGGCCGCCGTCTGGAAATTACGCGCAACAGCCATCTTACGCTGAGGATGGACGCCGACAATATCTCCGACGCGCTGATTCTGACGGGAAAGCGCATATTCGTTGGCAATGATGCGCTCCAGATAGGAGTGCCGACCGTCCATCCGTTACGTCCTGCCGCACGACTGCGCAGCCGCCTGGTCGTCATAAAAGGATTTCAGGAACCCGAGGCATTCCTGGAAGCGGCTCGGCGTCAGCTTCAAGCGCTTGGGATTCAGGGCGAACCGGGTCTGATCCGTCGAAATGCGATAGCTTCCCAGGAGGGACATCAGGATAGTCTCGGTGAGCGCGATCCCTTTATCCGCCGCACGTTGCGCGTCCGGGACAAGACCGTCTGCGGATATGCCGTGGAGGTGATGAACTTGCAGGCGGAAGAATCCATCCGATTGCAGGAAATTGGACTGGGCGGCAAGCGCAAGATGGGATGCGGTATTTTCATACCCGTCAGATAATCTATTCTCGGACTCAACCATGTCGATTCTGTTGGCAAAACGTCCGCTTGATCCCTTGTTACCCCGTCCCCCGGAAACCTTGGAGGGGCACACGGAATGCGTCCTGACCGCGTTTCATGCGCTATTTGGCCGTCTCGGCAATCCCACCCATCTCGCTCGGCAATGGTTCAGGTTCTTCAAACTTCCGGAGTCCGCCTGCGTGGATGGATTTTATCGTACCACGGAAGCGGCGTCCGCTTTGCATGATGTTGGCAAGGCGACGGCCGATATGCAGGATGTCTTGCAAGGAAAGCGGGGGCAACAGGTTGTTCTGCACGAGCACTTGAGCGCTCTCCTGCTTGCTCTTCCGAGACCTTGGGAATGGCTGACGAAACAACCGCACGTTCGCCCGGATATTGTGTTGTCCGCAGTGGCGACTCATCATTTGCGGGCAAAGGCCGAGACTTTCGGTTGCGTGCGCGAGGCAGATAGAGATTCGTTCCAGTACAATCCGGAAGGATTGCGACAAGCCTTTCAACTGCTGGCTGACAAGTGGGCAAAATCGCCCCCCACCTGTAATGATCTTCCTGAAGTCTGGTGTGTTTCGGACACCGAATATCAGACTCCACTGGAATTCTGTAAGAAAACTTTTTACAACCTGAATCGCCAAATGCGCCACGATTCTTCGGTTGCCCGCCTGCTCCGTGCCGTGCGTGCCGCGCTGCTATTGGCTGATAGTGCGGGATCGGGTCTGCCCAGGGTACGACACGACATAACCGCTTGGGTACAATCCGCCTTTTCTCCAGCCAACTCTCTCACCCCGGAAACCCTGGAAGAGAGTGTTATCCAGCCGCGCTTACTCCAGATCGCGCAAACACGTGGCACGAATGGTACCGCCACGCCGTTCAAGTGGTCCGATTTTCAGAATGCCGCCGAAGGGTTGTCCTCTCGCGCCTTGTTACTTGCCCCCTGTGGCAGCGGCAAGACCTTGGCCGCGTGGCGCTGGATCAAAGGGCAACTGAGTGTTCGTCCCGCTGCCCGTGTCATTTTTCTTTATCCCACCCGTGCCACGGCCACGGAGGGTTTCCGCGATTACGTTTCCTGGGCTCCCGAAAGCGATGGTGCTTTGGTCAGCGGAACCGCCGCTTACGACCTCCAAGGCATGTTTGAGAACGTGTCCGACGACCGTTCCTCCAGGGATTACTCCACGGAGGACCGCCTGTACGCCCTCGCCTATTGGCAGCGCCGCATCTTCAGTGCCACCGTGGACCAGTTTTTGGGGTTCATGCAGCACTCCTACCGTTCCTCCTGCCTGCTTCCGCTCCTGGCCGACTGTGTGCTCGTGCTGGATGAAGTCCATAGCTACGACAAATCCCTCTTCTCCTGCCTCAAGGCTTTTCTGCGGGAATTCGATCTTCCTGTGCTTTGCATGACCGCCAGTTTGCCACCACAACGGCTTTCCGAATTGTGTGAGTGTGGTCTTTCTGTGTACCCAGCAGAAGACGGTTTGCCTCCCGACCTGGCTGAAACCGCGTGCATGCCACGCTACCGCGTAGATCGTTTATCCGGTCGTGAAGAGGCGGAAAAAGCGGCACAGGCCGCCCTGCTGGAGGACAAGCGCGTTCTTTGGGTGGTGAACACCGTGGCCCGTTGTCAGGAACTGGCGCGGTCTTTCGAGCAGTCCCTTTGTTACCACAGCCGTTTTCGTCTGTGTGACCGGAAAAAACGTCACGGCGAAGTGATTCAGGCGTTCCGAGCGGGAGCGCGTTCTGCCCAAGGCGTCCTGGCGATCACCACTCAGGTGTGCGAAATGAGTCTGGACCTCGACGCCGACGTGTTGATTACCGAAACGGCTCCCATCACGGCGCTGATCCAGCGCATGGGGCGCTGTTGCCGTTCCAAGCGTCCCGGCGACGGTTCGGACCGCATGGGCGAAGTCCTGATCTATTCCGCTCCCGCCGAAGCGCCTTATACGCCCGAGGAATTGAAGGGTGTCCCCGCGTTTCTGGAAGCGCTTAACGGTCAGGAAGTGTCCCAGGCCTGCCTGGAGGAATTGCTGGAACGTCACGGACAAGCCGCGCCTGAACCGAGTCTTTACGCAGCCTTCCTGGAAAGCGGTCCCTGGGCCGAGTCCCGCGAAGCCTCCCTGCGTGAGGAATCCGACTTTACCGTACAGGCTGTTCTGGACACTGACGTCCCCGAATACCTGTTGCTCAGAAAATGCCACAAGCCTTGGGATGGTCTGCTAACCCCCGCACCCCAAAAACTCGCCGGGCGGCATCCCCAACTGGGTCCCTGGCCCTTGACCGCCCCGGCAACCCACTACCATCCGCGCCTCGGACTTTTGGATCATTCCCTCTAAGGAG
>CAZOMH010000656.1:0-2958 GCA_964580415.1 uncultured Nitrospirales bacterium | reverse complement strand
TCATTCTCGATTTCTCGATCATGACCGCAATCACGGTCATACCGTTCTATGTCTACAACCAACTCGGCGGCACCGAACTGATGTCGGGCGTGTTTGGCGGCATGCAGGCGGTGTGTTATGCCGCCGTGTGCCTCATCTCCTCGCGTTTCGTCGGCAAAACGCGGCACGGACTGCGCTGGGCCTATGCGGGGCTGCTGATCTACCTCCTGCTCATGCCGCTCATGCTGCTGTCGCGCAATCCCTGGGTGGCCGGGGGGGTCAGCGTGGCGGCATGGGGGGGGCTGGCGATTGTGTGGCCGGCGTTCTACTCCTGGATCGGCGCCGACCCCGACGCCGCCCGGCGGCAGAAAAGCCTGGGCTGGTTCAATATTGCCTGGAGCGGGGGGTTCACGTTCAGCCCGCTTTTTGCCGGGCCTCTCTACGACCGCGCCTACTGGCTGCCCTTTCTGGTGATCGCGGCCGGCACGGGCATCGCGCTGCTGCTGGTGGTCTCCCTGCCGCGCGAGCGTGACTATTTCGGAACGCCCGCCCACGAGGATGCGGACGATGACACGGTCATTGACTGGAAAAGTGAAACCTTTCTGTACGCTTCCTGGATGGCCACGCTGGTTGCGAACATGATCCTGGGCGTCATGCGCTCCGTCTATCCCAAGCGGGTGAACGACCTGGTGGCGGACGGGCGGTTGCGGCTCTTTTTCGAGGGCAGCCCGGCCGGATTTCTCACCGTGGACGCGGCCACCAAGTACTCCTGGCTGGCCTTCTCCGGCTCCCTGTTTACCGTGTTAATCTTCCTCTACTTCGGCCATTCCACCGTGTGGCGGCACAAACTGGGCTGGCTCATCGGCATCCAGGTGGCCGCCGGGGTGGCGTTTTGGGCGCTGGCCGCCACGACCAGTCTGGCCGTGATGCTGGTTGCTTTCGCGCTCGCCGGCGCCGCGCTCGGCGTCGGGTTCTTCTCCAGCGTCTACTACAGCGTGGCCAACCCGCGCCTCAAGCACCGCCGCGCCGCAGTCAACGAAGGCGCGGTCGGCATCGGCGGCTGCCTCGGCAGCATCGTGTTCGGGTACCTCGCCAGCGTCTACGGCATGGCGTTCCCCTTCCAGTGGTCGCCGCTGTTCATCACCGCGGCGATCCTGTTCCAGTTCTGGCTCGTCCGTCAGGGCGCGCGCCGCGTTGCCCGCATGCAGCGCGAAGCGCAATAGGGCTGCACTTGAGATTGGCTGCCGCCCCTTTTACTTGAGCGCCGGAGCCATGCCCCGGCGGGGTGTATTTCCGATGAGATCAACGACAGCCGCTTTCCTCTTCTCTCGACTCCTTGTCATTTCGATAAACGGATCTCTTGTCGTAGTCTGCCCGATAATCTCGCTCGTGCTTGACTACAAATATCAAGAACTCCGTTATGACTCTCAATATCCCCGATGCGAGCAGCAATAATGCGAACATTTCCATCATGTTTTTCCAAGGCATGGCGTTCTTTCGCAGAAACCGGAGATACAGGATCATGCCGCAAGCCGCAGGCAGGACGTGCAGCATTCCATCAAGAAAGACCCGCATCAACTGAGGCAAGTTCTTCCGCACGACGTGTCCTTTCACAAGCCCCTGCAATCCCCGATACAATTAACCGTTCTTGAGCGCGTGCGGCCTTGCCGCCGCTTTTCTTCGCCGGGGCCATGCCCCGGCGCTCCTGCGGAAGCGTAGCTTCCGCAGGAAAGCGGTGGCATGGCCACCGCACTCAAAAACAGAACCCGTCCAACCCTCGGCGTAGGACCTTATACTTCCTTCGTCTCCGGCGTTGCGGGTGCCGCTGCGGCTGCGGCTGTCTCCACCACCACTGCCGCTTTCTCATCCTTCTTCCCGTCCAGTTTGGTAAGGTGCTGCATGAGCGTGGCGGCGAGTCCTTCGAGGGCGCCGTTGCCGTTGCCGCCGGCGACGAGGATGTTGGGCACGAACTGTACCTTGCCCTCGGACAGGGCGGTGATGACATTGACGAGGGTCGTGGAGGTCTGGCCGAGCGCCTCGACCTGGGCGCGGTAGCCTTCGGCGCGGGCAAGGCCGATGGCCTTGACGCTGGCACCCTGGGCGAAACCGGTCTTTTCGATGTAGGCGGCGTCACCGTCGGCCTCGGCCGTGCGGGCGCGGGCGTTGTTCTCCTTGATGCTGACGCCGACCGCCGACTTGGCCAGTTCGGCCTGCATGTCGGCCTGGCCCTTGGCCTGCTCCATGTCGATGCGCACGTCCTGCGCGGTTTTCTGCTTCTTGAAGGTCTCGACTTCCTGGTTGGCGATTTCGCGCTCGGTCAGCACGGCGACGAGTTCAACGGGCAGAATCACGTCCTGGATGTAGACGCCCTTGGTCTCGACCTGGTACTGCTCTACGAAGGATCGGATGTGGGCCAGCGCCTCCTCCTGCACCTGCTGCCGCGTTTCAATGAATTTTATGGCGGGCATGCTTTGGAGCTTGTCTCGGAAATGGTTGCCGATAACGGCCTGCAGGACCTCGTTCACCAGGTTCTGCTGCGTGCCGACCATGGAAATAACCCAGGGTGCCTTGGTGTCGGCGACATGGATCTGCACCTGCAGATCAATTTTGAACTCGAAACCCTCGCAGCTCTTCGCCGTAATCTGGCAGAGCTGCCGGTCAAGGCTGTGCGCCTGCGACACGGCGTTGGCCCAGTTGAGCGTGAGGATGCTGGTGAGCACGACTTCCGCCTGGTAACAGCGCGGGTTGAGCGCGTACTTGCCGGTGCGCAGCGGCTCCTGCCAGATGCCCCGGTGGCCCGGCCGCACCAGCGACCCGAATTTGAAGTCCTTGCCCGACGTGTCCTCCATGGACAGGCCGACGTAGGCCTTGATCACGGCGACCTCGCCCTGCTTCACCACGAGCATGGGCATGGCCTCGACGCGCACCAGGAACGGGTTGAGCGTGTAGGCGCCGTAGAGCAGCGGGTCGTGCTGCAAA
>CAZOMH010000655.1:0-2962 GCA_964580415.1 uncultured Nitrospirales bacterium | reverse complement strand
CCACCTTGATGTTCAGATCGGCCGAACCGCCCCCCGGTATCGGCTGCGCTCCGGGGGCAAAAGCCCCGGAGGTGCAGGCGCAACTGGACCGGACCTCGCTGATCTTCAGCGGACCCTTGCCGCGGTTGTGTACCGCCAGTTTTCCATGTCCCTCGCCCGTGTTGGGAATGACACCCAGGTCCACCTCGGTGACATCCACCGCCATCGACGGAACCTCGTCCTGCGGGCTGTCCGCGGGCGGAAGCGCTCCCTCCACAATCTCCTCGCTGCCCGGCCCCGACGGACTCATCCGGGAGACGGCCACCACAAACAGCGTAATAAGAATCACGGCCGCAACCGCGACATGTCCGGCTCTCAGGCGCATAATTGCTACTCCGGGCGGAATCGAACACCAAAACGCGCGGCGGCCCTGTCAAGGTCCGCCTCAAGCACCGCGTACTTCTCGGGATTCATTTTATGGTGCAGCTCCAGGCCAAGCAACATGGTGCCCACCACCGGTTCAAACAGCGCCCGCACCGGACGCGCATCCGGGCACACGCGGTGTATGCGCGTGCTCATCGCATCCATGAGCACCGGCGAAACGCCCTTGAACACGCTGCCCGTCATCACCACGTCAAACGTGTCCCGGCACATGTCCAGATGACGGGCCACCCCGTTCACCATGTCGCCAAGATACCGCCCGCCCCATTCCAAAATGTCGCACGCAGCCCCGTCCCCCTGGTAAGCCGCATCAAAAACGAGTTTCGCCATCGGCTGGAGATCATCGTACCACAGCTTTCGCTTGTACATCGTATAGAACAGGTCCTCAAGGTCCCGGCATCCCGCCCGGCCAATGAACAACTGCGCCATCTTGGTCTCGCCGATAATCCCGTCGCGGTAACGCCACACGGCCTTGAGCCCCTCCGTGCCGATGCTCGAACCGCTGACCATGTCCCCGAATTCCTCGCTGATGCCCCCCACGCGCATGTCCCCGCCCGCGCGGTTCACCCCGGCGCACACGCAGCCCGTGCCGCAGGCGATGACAACCCCGAAGGGGTCCTTCGTGCCGCCCCGGAGTCCGCCCATGCTGTCGTTGCGGAAGTTCCGCGGAATGTCCCCGAACATGGGGGTGAAAATTTCCCGCTCGAGATCAACATAGTTCTCGGGCAGGTCCGCGCCGGCGATCCCCATCCCGATCCCGTCAATCTGCGCCAGCGCCAGCCCGGCGCTTTCAAGCGCTTCCTTCGCCGCCTTCTCGATTTCCCGGTATGCCGCCTCATAGCCGAAGCACTCATAATTGCCCGCGCCGGCCTTGCCGAACCCGAGCACGTGCCCCGCTTCATCGCCAATAAGAACATGTGTCTTGGTGCCGCCTGCGTCCACGCCAAGATAGTGCTGCATGAATACCGTTCCTTCCAATGCATTTGCGGCCCGCCTTCGGGCGCTCCTCTTTGCTGATTCAAAAACCGGCGCGGAACCCTGGGGTTCCGCGCCGGACGGAATAACACGGCCCTAAGCGGGCGCCACTGCTGCTGCTAATTGCCCTTCAGTTTCTTCAGGTCCGCCTTGGCCTGCTCGGCCACCGGGGACATCGGATACTGGTCAATCACCGCCTGCATCAGCCGTTCGGCCTCCGCAGTCTGCCCCAGACGGGAATGGGCCACCGCCTGGTTGTGCATGGCAAAGGGAATCTTCGAACTGGTCGGATAGGTCGACCGCATGGTCTCGAAAGCCTTTACCGCGTCGGCATACTTGTCGGTGTTCAACAGGCACTTTGCCTTCCAGAACTGGGCATTGGCGCTCTGATCGCTGTTGGGATACTGTTTCAAGTAGTCGTCAAACTGCTTTTGGGCGGACGCAAAGTCATTCGCCTCGTAACTCTTCTGGGCTTTCCCGTAGAGTGTCCGCGGGTCCCCGGCGGCAGCCGCGGGAGCGGCTGCTTCCGCGGGCGGAGCGGCGGCCGGAGCGGGAGTCGCCGCCGGAACGCTTGCCGGGGCGGCCTTGGTGTCGCCCGTGGGCAACGGGGCCGATCCCGACAACTCATTCTGGCCACTGGCCGCTGCCGGCGCTGCCGGAGGCGGCGGCGGGGGCGCGGGTGCCGCGGCGGAAGGCGGCGGAACCACGGCACCGTCCGTCTTCTCAATCCCCGGCGTGCCAATTCTCACATTTGAGTTTCCGGGGGACGTTACACTCTGGCCCGGAGTCAGTCCGTTCAACCGGTAGTAGTCTGCCTTGAACTTGTTGAACTCCTTCGCAAGATCGTTAAGTTTCGCGTTGGAGTCCTCAATGGTCGTGTTCAGGCTGCGGGTCTGCTGGTCCATGCCTTCGACCCGCGCATTAAGCGAAGCCGCGGTCTCATTGAGCTTGGTGATCGAGTCCCCAAGGTCCTTGTCCAATTTCACAACACGCCGATGCATATCATAGATCGTCGTCTGCGTCTGGTTGCCGCCCATGCTCTCGCAGCCGGAGACGGCTATAATGCACGCCGCCACCGCGGCAAGTACCAATGCGCGCTTGAACATATGCAATTCCTTCCGGTTAACAGGCGCCTGACAGGTAAAGGCGTCGGTTACTTGCTGGCTGCGTTGAATTCAGCACGGCGGTTCTGCGCCCACGCGGCTTCATTGTTGCCCTGCACGGCCGGAAATTCTTTGCCGTAGCTGATGGTCACAAGACGGTCGCCGGACACGCCAAGCTGAATCAGGTAGTTGCGGACCGCAAGCGCGCGGCGCTCGCCAAGCGCAAGGTTGTATTCCTGCGTGCCCCGTTCGTCGCAGTGTCCCGCGACCTGAACGATGACGCCCGGCACAGCCTTGATCTTTTCCGCATTGTCTTTCAGCGTGGACATGGCGTCCGGACGCAGCGACGAACTGTCAAAGTCGAACAGCACGGTCTGAAGGCCGTACTTCGAGCCCTTTTCAAAGAGAAGCTTGGACAGATCGACATCGGGCTGGCCGCTGCCGGTCGTGTTCTCAACTTTGTT
>CAZOMH010000654.1:0-2965 GCA_964580415.1 uncultured Nitrospirales bacterium | reverse complement strand
CCGTTGGGCGTGCCGTCGCGGTAGTGCGAGAGGATCGACACCAGCACGTCGCGCAACAAGCGCTTGCCGCACGGCGCATGAAGCACATGGCGGTCGTTTGTGGCGACCATGAGGTCGCCCGCCGCCACGCAGAACCAGAGCGGCGCGTCGGACGTGTCGCGGTTCCCCACCGTCTGGCCGTGGATGATGTTCGGCAAGGTGCCGTTTTCCTCGAAACGCCCGAATTCCCGAAGGATCGCCAGCGACTCGTCGTGCCGCCCGTCGGCGATCAGGCCGCGCAGGACGATCAGCGTGTCCCGTCCCCAATCCAGAAACCACGGGTACCCCGCGATTACGGTGCGCAGCGCGTCGCGCCGCACCACATAGAGCGGCACCGCCCTCGACAGCGCCTCCGGCACGGGCAGAAGCGCGTCTGACCGACCGGCATTCTTCTCCCCCATGTCCCCGGTTTCACGTTTCGGGTTTTCGCCCGCTTCTTCACCCCATGCGTCTTGGCGCCAAGCCGTGAGCACAGCCTGCCGCGCGCTCTCCAGCGGCAACTCAAACCAGCCCGGGCTGAAGAGATCGCTCTTCGCCTCCAATCCGCGCTCGGCCTCTTCGGCATGTTCGACCATATACGTCCAAGAGGGCTCGTGGTGATATGCGCCGGCATCAGTCTCGATGCCGTACGTCTCGCCTTGAGCCGGCGTGAAACGGAAACCCTTTCCCTCCGGACGCGAAACCGCCGGCCACGCCGTCTCGGGTCCGAGAAACGCTTTCGTTTTGTTGTGAAAACTGCGCCACTCGATGTCGGGCCGCACGATGATCGTCACATCATCGTGCGGGTCCAGACCTCCCCGCTTGTTGTGCCGGGCCACCGTCAGCCACACGCGGTTGACGCCCGCCGCCATCTCCAGACGGAAAACCAACGGCACCCAACGCCCCATCCCGCACGGCACATTGAACGACCATTCGGCGAAACGCCCGCCCGGATCAGCCTCGAACTGCGCGAGACAGGCTTTGTTGATCTCCTGCGAATACCCGCGATAACGCAGCCAAGCGCGGCAGCGTGTCCAGAAAACGGTTTTGTCGACCGGCACCCGCCCGTCCGGGTTGGCGGCCAGCAGGCAGTCGTATTGGCTCTGGATCTCGCCCCACGCGGCCCGAACTCGCGCCATCGCGCCCGCGCCGTTGGAGAGCACGGCGAGCAGGGCCGGATCGGCACGCGCCTGCACGCCGCTGAAGCGCGTCTCGACACGCGCGGCTCCGGCGGGAGGCAATACCAAGAGCGTCGAAACGTCGCGCCGGATGCCCTGCGGCGTGTAGACCGTCGTAACCAGCGTGCGTCGTTCGGCCAAGGCCCCGCCCATTGCCGGGTCATAGGGGGCGACCAGCAGAAAAACGCCCCACAGGCCGCCGTCAAACAGAACGGCTGTCTCGGCGGCGAGTGTCCGTTCGCCCACGGTGAGCGCCGCATCGAACGGATGTTCCGCCCGCACCAGCAGAACCTGCCCTTCGGGCACCATGACTTGCCTGCGCGTGTCGGCCGGCCATGTCCACACCGCACGGGCGGGCATTCCGCCATCCTCTTTTGTGCAGAAGCGGTCAGGATCGGAAACCATCGCCGCGCCCAACGCATCCGGATCGTCAACGCATGACAAACGCTCGGCGGGGTTCCCGGCCGCGAGTTCAAGCTTCACGCGAAGGGCCATCAGATTGCGCCGCCGCCGCGCAAGGGCAACGGGTTCGCGCCCACCGGCAAAGGGCGCCTGTTCAACATGCGACAGGTCGTCCTCCTCGCGCGTGAGGCAGCAGACGCGGCCGGGACGGAGGTGAAGACTTCCGCCGGTATCCAGCGCGAAAGCCTCTCCCGAAAGGAGATCCCACACGACAGGCGCGTGAAAAGCCTTCGTGTCCCACTGTACCGTCTGACCGTGCGCGCAATCGAAATTGACCAGCGCCAACAGGCTCTTGCCACCCGGAGCCTCGCGCAGCACTGCGATACCCGCGCCTTCCCCGCGATGGATCAACCGCAACCGGGTGTCCGGGCCAAACGCGGGGTGACTCGCCAACAGCGCGTTCAATCGCGCGATCTCGGCCACCTGATTGCGCGGCGCGTCCCAATTCAGGCCGGAAGCGCCGTGGACATCGATCTTCTCTGCGGCGAACCATTCCACACCGTTGGCGATGCCGAACGCGCCCTGGTGCGCCAGCAGAGCCGAAAGCGCGACCCTCATGCGGGAATAGGTCTCGCCGCGCGCCGCAAGGCGGTTGTTGTCGTGGGTCTCGGCAAAATGGATCAGCGGGCCGCACCGTTCGGCCAGCGGGATCGAATGCGGCAGGTACCACTCCATCGCCCCGCGGTCTTCGGTCTGGAACAACTCGGAATAGGCCCAGTTGAGATTGGAATCGGTGAGCAGCGACTCGGTGACCTCGACCTTGCCTCCCAGCCCCTCCAGCAGGAAGACCGTGTCGGGATACTCTTCGCGCACACGCGCGACGATATACGTCCACGTCTCGCCGGGAATCATGTAGCCCGCATCGCAGCGGAACCCGTCCACGCCCTGACGGCACCAGAAAAGAAAGACGTCGGCCATGTAGGCACGCAGGTGCGGGTCGCGGTAATCCAGCTCCACAAGATCGGCCCAGGTCACACCCCATGCGCCGGGCGAGATGAACGCGCCGTCCGAACCGCGGCGGTACCAGTCGGGATGGTGCGTCTGAAGCGTGGCGGCCCACCCGGTATGGTTGGCCGGCAGATCCATAAAGAGATAGCCGGCGCGGCTGTGAACCGCCGCGACCAGCTCGCGGAACTGGTCGAGCGGTGTGGCGCAGGTGTCGAACTCCGCTAAGGCGGGATCGACCGAAAGGAAATCGAGCGCCGCAAAGGGGGACCCGAACCGGCCCATGCGGGCATACGTGGCGGGGGCGGGGTGGACAGGCAGAAGCTGCACGATGCGGAACCCGAGCGTCCCCATGATGTGAT
>CAZOMH010000653.1:0-2969 GCA_964580415.1 uncultured Nitrospirales bacterium | reverse complement strand
AACCGATGTAACGGTTGCGGATTTGGGCGAGACGCCGTCCGGAAAGATTGGACACATTTTCGCCGGCCAGAATGTATTCGCCGGAGTCGGGCGGGCCCAGACAGCCGAGGATGTTCATGAGCGTGGACTTTCCGCTGCCCGAAGGGCCCGTGATGGCCATCTTTTCGCCCCGCGCCACGATCAGGGAAACCCCGTCGAGCGCGCGAACCACCGTGTCGCCAAGCACAAAGCTCTTGACCAGGTTCGATGTTTCTATCACGTTGTCCATGGCTGCCTTTTGCCTTGTTTCTGTTGCCGGACGTTTCGCCGCCGCCGATCCCCGATCACATGGGGGGCCCGCCGCCGCCGCCCGGCGGCGGGCCGCCCAAACCGTCGCTCTTTTTCTTGCTGTCATCGGCCAGTTCATGGGGGACGAGGATGGCTCTTCCGCTGTCGGGTCCGGACAGAATTTCGACATAGGTTCCGTCGTCCACGCCTGTGGTGACCTTTACCGATTCGGGCTCCGGACCGGTGCCGGGAACAAACACGATCTTGTCCGGGCCGCGCCGTTTGATCGCCTCGACGGGAACAGACGGGACGTTCTCCTTTTCGGCCACAAGGATATCGACGTCCGCGGTCATCTTGGGAAGCAGTTTGCTCTTGGCCTCGTCGAGTATTTCAATCTTGACCTCGAAGGTGACGACGTTGGAGACCTCGCTGCCCTTGGTGGCGACGCGCACCACCTGTCCCTTGAATTGCTCGTCCGGAAAGGCGTCCACCCTGACGGTGGCAGGTTGGCCGTCATGCACCATGCCGATGTCGCTCTCATCGACCGAGGCCAGCACGAAGATGCGGGACAGGTCGGACAGCGTCAGCAGCGATGTGCCGCCGCCCACGTTCATCGTGGGCGAAGCGATGATCTGGCCCACCTGCACAAGGCGTGTCGAAATAACGCCGGCTGTCGGGGCGAAAACCTGGGTTTCCTTGAGGCGCTGCTGCGCGTTTTCAAGGTCTATTTCAATCGAGTCCACGTCCGCCTGGGCCAGGTTGATGTCCTGGCGGAGGAGTTCGAGCTGCTCTTCGGCAACTTTGATGCCGTCCATGCCGGCCGAGGCCTTTTGGAGCGTGCTTTCCCCCTGCACGGCCGCGGATTCGGCGCTGCTGACCTCTTCGGCGCTGGCATACTCCTTCTTCAGAAGCGCGGTGGTGCGCGCGGCCTTCTCGCGCAGGTCCCTGCTGGAGGCCTCGGCCCCCTTAAGCGCGGCATGCGCCTCCTTGCGGGTCCGTTCGAGGTCCAGCTCGGAGACAACCAGGCTCTGTTTCGCGCGGGCGAGTTTGGCCTTGGCGGAGGCCAGTTTCACTTCTGTCTGCCGCACGGTGCGCTCTTCGTCAATGGGGTCCACCTTGAGCAGGAGCGCGCCCTTTTCGACCGGATTGCTGACATCGTAGGGAAGTTCGACGATTTGCCCGGTGGATTTGCACTTCACCTCCACGTCAAGGTTTGACTCGACCTTTCCGGAGCAGGAGACTTCCTGCCGGAGCAGTCTGTTCTCCACGACTGCGGGGGTGTACTGCGTGCCCGTTTCCTTTTGGGCGCCGTCCCGGTGCGTCTTCCAGTAGTATGCGCCGGCTACTCCGGCCAGCAGCATGACAATTGCAAATGCCAGTTTCTTTTTCATGACGACGGCTCCCGGTCCTTGTCCAGAACGATGCCCCGACGGGTCAGCAGCGTCCCTTCTTTTTGGTAGAGGGATGTGAGGGACTGCAGTCGGCCCACGCGGGCGGCGGCTTCCTGCATTTTGGACTGTACGAGTTTCTGCTGCACCTGAAGCACGTTGAGGTTGGTCGAACGGCCCAGGCTGAACTGCTCCGTTTCCACGGCGAGTTCTTGTTCTCGGGTAATCACCTCCTGATGGGAGGCGGCCACCTGTTCCACTTCGCGGTTGGCTTCTGCAACGGCCTTGCGCAGTTCTGATTCGATATTCTGCTGGAGATTGCGGATCGAGGCCCCCGCCTGGTCCAGTTGGAGTTTGGCGCGCCGGAGGCGGGCTTTCTCCGCGCGGTTGCCGAGGGTCATTGTGAAAGTGAGCCCCGCCTCAAACTGGTCGTAGGTTGTGTCGTCCAGATAGCGGCTCCATGAACCGGGCGTGGCGCCGCTGCTGCTGGTGCCGTAGGAGACAAAGGCGTCCAGTTTGGGCAGCAGCCCGTTCTTCGTCTGGACCACGGCGAGTTGGCCGTTGGCCAGGTCGAGCCGCGCCTGGGCAAGGTCGGGACGGAACAGGTCGGCGAGCGCCACACATTCTTCCGGGAGCGGAATCGGGTCGGCGGTCTCCGGAAGTGTGATGGGCAGGTATTGAATGGATTCGGGGGTCTGCGCCTCGGGGTTCAGCAACTGCCACAGGTTGATGGAGCGGGTGAGCAGGGCCGCCTGCGCATTGACCAGGTCGGCCTTCTTGGAGGCCACCTCCGACTCGGCGGAGAACCGCGCGCTCCCGGAGAGCTTGCCCACGGCGATCATCGCCCGGTTCAGATCAAGCTGCTTCTGCGCGAGGTTGAGCGCGAACTCCTGGATGCGCAGCGTTTCCTGGGCCATCGCCAGATTCCAGTAGGCGGTTTCCACCTCCGCCACCAGTTGGAGGGTGAAATCGCGCAGGGCATAGCTGCTGATGGCGGCGTTGTTGCGTGCGGTCCGCAGCGCCACCAGGTTGACGTCGCTGCCAAACCCGCGCAGCAGTGCCTGCGAAACGCCGACGGACCAGTTGCCGGAATAGTCCGAATCGGTGAGCGCCGAAGATTGACTGCGCCCGTAACCGCCGGTGACATACACCTGTGTGCCGCTTGCCAGCGGCTGGGACAATGTCACGTCGGAGGTGAACGTGTTGGCATGGTTGACCGTACTGTTTCCTGTCTGCATCACCTGTTCGATCTTCTGCGTCTCCGTGAGCAGCGTCTGAAAGACGGTCAGCACCTGGGCCGCGGTGTCCGTGGTG
>CAZOMH010000652.1:0-2971 GCA_964580415.1 uncultured Nitrospirales bacterium | reverse complement strand
AAAACGGGCAAATGACAAGTCCCACATGAATGATTGGTTGTTCATGTTGACGGACGCGCCTTTCGCAGGAAGCAATGTATTCGTTCCGTCTCCGTGGCGATAAGGTATATTTGGAAATGCTTGGCCCCTTACGCTTTGATGCAAGGCGGGCTGTCCTGAAAAAGCGTGAAAAACAATAGAATCAGGCAAAGGGCGGCCCCATTCATTCTGTATCTTTCTGTGGAATTCCGGCGATATGGGGCACGTCCGGGCCACAGGCACGGTACTATATTGTGTTTAAGCGGAGCATACAGAATCAAAAGGGGATTTCAGATGGAACTTGGGGGCTGGTTGTGATATACAATAAGGGTCAATCGCCAAGAGGTCATTGGCGGCGAGAGGGTGCGTTTGTGTCGAAGATCGTTTATATAGATTGGGACGAACGGCTGTCAGGGGTGGTGAGAGACTTCCTCGGCAGTTCGGGCCATGAGTGCGTTACCGTCGCGCGCGGGGCTTTGGCGTGCGACACTCTACGCGAGTTTGGGGCGGATATTGCCATTGTCGAAGTGATGATGCCGGATATTTGCGGTTTTGAAATCTGCCGCCGGGTGCGCGCTGACCGGGAGATATTCACAACGCCCGTGATGCTGGTATCGTATATGGCGGCTGACGAAGAAATCCAGCACGGACTGGCGCAGGGTGCCGACGATTACCTGCCAAAGCCGCTCGACTCGAACCAGTTTTTGGGGCGGCTCATGTCCCTGCTGGCGAATTCCGCCACAGTCAACGAGCCTGATGCGCTGACCGGACTTGTCAGCCACCGGCTTGAAAAATATTCGGTGCAGCACCGGATCAGCGCGCGAAAACCGTTTGCGCTTGTGTGTCTCGAACTGGTGAATCTGGTTGAATTTGGCCACCGGGCCGGGATTGAGGCGAGAAACAAGGCGTTGCGTCACGCGGCAAAGATACTTGCAGTGTGCGGCAAGCCCATGAACGACGACGCCTTCCGCCCGGCGCACATGGGAGCGGGGCACTTTATGTGTCTTGTGCAGCCCGACATGGCCGACAAGTATTGCGGATGGGTTCACAACGCATGGCAGGAACATCTTCCGGAGTTGTACTCATCCCTTGGACTTAACCTTCCGACGGAAGGTGACAGAAGTCCGAATCCTGTGCCCCTCGTAAGCGCGCTGGTCTATTACACGGTTTGCTCCAGCCGCGCAGGCGGGTCGGTGCAGGAGTGTTTTGAGACGCTTGCGTCCATCCGGGATCATGCCCGCAGGGTGGGAGACGGAATTTACGCCGACCGCCGGGCCCGCTAACGGTTGTCGTTCATTGGGTCTTTGCCAGCCCCGTATCAGAACCCCCTTCAAGGAGAAACTGCGTTTATGAAAGCAGGAATCCGTGTTACGTTGTGGAATGAAGGCATTCACGAAAAGGAACTGCCCCGCTGCAAAGCGCTTTATCCGGACGGCATGCATCGTGTTATCGGCGCGCATCTCGAAGGAAAACCCGGTATTGCCAGCGTGGCATATGCCGAATTGGGAGACCCCGAACAGGGGTTGTCCGAGGAAATCCTCGCGAATACCGACGTGATGACCTGGTGGGGGCACACGGCGCATGACCGTGTGACTGATGAACATGCGGCGCGTGTGCAGCAGCGTGTTCTGGAGGGAATGGGGCTTATTGTGCTGCATTCCGGGCATATGTCCAAGCCTTTCATGCGGCTCATGGGCACCGGTTGCCAACTGAAGTGGCGCGAGTACGGCGAAAACGGCGAGCGGGAACGGCTTTGGGTCGTTGACCCCACCCATCCCATCGTCGGGGACCTGCCCGAGTCGTTCGAGTTGCCCAATGTGGAAATGTACGGCGAGCCCTTCGGCATTCCCAAGCCGGATGAACTCGTTTTCATAAGCTGGTTCCAAGGGGGCGAAGTGTTTCGGAGCGGCTGCTGCTGGCGGCGTGAACGGGGCAAAATCTTCTACTTCCGCCCCGGACACGAGACCTTTCCGATCTATTACGACGAGAATGTCCTGAAGGTTATTTGCAACGCGGTGCGATGGGCCGCCCCGAACAAGATGGCCGCTCCTTCCTGGGTTCAGGGCAACACACAACCGTTGGAAAAGATGGCCTAGAGGGGCGGACCTTTCGAAAGCCGCCATGCGGCTGATTGCAGTGGCGTTTTGGCCTGGCGATGCCTCCCAATCTGGGATTGCCACACGGCGGAGGAAATCCATGCCGGTTGTGTTGCTTCCGTGATATATTGGAGGTTCGAAATGCCGACTTGGAGCGCACGATGGCCGTGTTCCGCGCATCGGCAAAGTTGACGCCGCATATCGGCCGCAATGCAAACAGGAGAAGTGACATGAATCGAACCGCATTGATTACGGGGATTACGGGACAAGACGGCGGCTACCTGGCGAAGTTGTTGCTTGGCAAGGGCTACCGCGTTTACGGGCTCATGGAGCGCAGCACGCGCTATGCTTTCGCGAATCTTGACTATCTCGGCATTACCGGATCGGTCGATTACCTCGACGGCGACATGACGGACGAGGCATCCCTGATACAGGCAATCCGGCAGGCGCGCCCCGATGAGATTTATAACCTGGCCGCCCAGTCCTTCGTGGGCACATCGTGGCGTCAACCCATCGTAAGCACCGAAGTCAACGCACTGGGCGTGCTTCGGCTGCTGGAGGCCGTGCGCCATTTTGCGCCGACGGCGCGCCTCTATCAGGCATCGACCTCGGAGATGTTCGGCAACAGTCACCAGGACGGACTGCAAACCGAGGAAACCCCTTTCCATCCGCGCAGTCCCTATGCCATCGCGAAGCTGTACGCCTTCTGGATAGTCAACAATTACAAGGAAAGCTACGGCCTGTTCTGCGCGAACGGCATCCTGTTCAACCATGAGTCGCCGATCCGCGGCAAGGAATTCGTGACCCGCAAGATCACGGACGCCGTTGCCCGCATCAAACTGGGGCTGCTTGACCGT
>CAZOMH010000651.1:0-2972 GCA_964580415.1 uncultured Nitrospirales bacterium | reverse complement strand
CACCTGGCACAGTTACACCGGAGCGCCCCAGGATGTGGCGTACAACGCCAAGAAGGCCCGGCAGTTGCTCGACGAATACGGATTCACGAACACCGAGAGCCATGTCACCGAATGGCATCCCATGTGGTATGCGTGGGAGAACGCCGTCGATGCCAACGAGTTGGGCAATCCCAATCCGGAAAAGTACGCCACCATGCGCGACAAATTTGACACCATGCGCGGACCGAAGGCTGCCGCGTTTGTTGCCGCGGCATTGGTGCGGATGCAGGACAGCCCGCTCGACATGGCCAACTACTACACGGCCGACACGAACCCCTGGGGCATGTTCGATGCCTTCAGCGTTCCGGGCCGCGTCTACTATGCCTTTGTCGCGTTCAACCAACTGACCAAGACGCCCAACCGTGTGGCGGCCGAACAGCAGGGCGCGCCCGAACCGGAAATCACAGCCTGCGCCGGACTGTCCGATGATCGCAGTCGGGCCTCTGTCTTGATCAGCCACTATGACGCCGCACCGCGCCGTGTGACCCTCCAGCTCCAAAACCTGCCGCTGCCCCAACCGGTTGAGGCGGAAACGCTTGTCGTGGATTCCGGGCACGAATTGGCGTCCATAAGCAAGACCGTCTTGGCTGCGGAACAGAGTGAACTGGCCATGGACATGCCCGACAACGCTGTATATCTTGTGCGCCTCGGCGCACCGGTGGCCAAATGAAACGATAGATGACCGGCACCTACCCGCGGAGCTCACAACGTCATTGCGAGCCCCAGAGCGCCGTTGGTGGCGATTCGCGGCAGAAAAGAGCTTTCCGAATGTAGGACAGCCGCCCCCGGCTGTCAGACCCCGGGTTCGACAGGCGGGGGCGCCTGTCCTACATGAAAATCCGGGTTCGACAGGCGGGGGCGCCTGTCCTACATGAAGAATCCGAGCCGGGGAGGACGAGGTCATCGCCTTCGACACCGCCCACGGAAGCGAATACGCCGTCCGTCTGCAAAACGGCCCTACAGCCACCGAGCAGACCCGCTACGCCTCCGAGCCCAATAAAGAACCCAAGAATCACTAAAATCATCGGCCGTGTCCCCGTTTCAGGAAGACGGCCCTTTCCCCCCAACAGGAACGGATGATGGCCGGAACGCGCGGTTCTGTGCAACTGTCTCCGATAAACCGGCCGCAAACCGCAAACCATACAGGCTCACTGCAACGCGGGCGGCGGTATGGCCACACCATTGCGCTGTGCCAGTTGTTCCGGCCGCGAATAGGCGCCGTAGAACGCGCCGTTGGCGTCGAGCCACAGGTAAATATTGCGCCAGTCATCGTCGCTGAGTGTGAGCGTTGCGTGGTTCGCGTCGCGCAGAATGCCCGGCAGCGGGCTCATGTCGCAGGGCATTTCACCGGGGCGCGAGGCAACCACGCTGATGCTGTTCTTTCCCCACTCATACCAGCGCGCGTAGTCCTTCAGGCCCGCGTACGCCTCTGAAAATTCCCCCTCCCCGCGCCTCGTGAGCGGGGGCTTGGCGTCCTTGGTGTGGCAGGAAACGCAATGCCGGTCGAGGATGGGCTGCACCAGCCGCGTGAAGCTCCACGGCATGGAGCCGTCCGGTCCGCGCGCAATCACCGAAGGCCCGCGCCTGGCGGCCATCACCGTGCCGGCACCCGCCCCGGGCGCCTGCGCGGTCGATTCATGGCAGCCCACGCAACTGCGCCGTTCGCCCGGCTGCAGGTATGCCGCCGAGCGCATTCCCTGTACGGCCCTGCCGGAGGCATCGACGGCCTGGAAGGCAAGCGGCCTGAGCGCGGGCGCCCGGAAGTACGCGGAACCGTCCGCCTCCACGGGCACCGTCCCGAGGAACATGCGCGCCGATTCGGCGTTTGCATAGCCCAGGCGGGGCTTGTTGGCGACATGGGTTTCGCTCTTGGGCAGAATCTGGAAAATGCGCAGCGCCCGAATCTCCCGCCCCGGCGGGAAGGGCATGTGGCTTGCATACACGTTGCCCAGGAGGAACTCGCCCTCATCACCCATGGAGGGATTGACCGCGCTTGGCACCACCGGCGGCGCCGGGCGCGCCCGCGCGGGAATCGGGTACATGCCCGATATGCCCGCCCCGCGGTAGAGCAATTCCAGGTTTCCAAACCGGTCCAGCAGATACAGGCCCGTTTCGGTGTCTTTCTGCGTGAGCGCTTTCATCCCCGGCAGCGGATCGAAGCTGTAGCTGATCAGAAAATAGTCCTCCGACAACGGCCACGGACTGTGGAAGTACGTCTCCGGCCAGATGTCGGGGGTTTCCGCGAAACACACTTCCGGTGTCAACGGCTCGATGGCCGCGAAATCGTCGCCGCCGTCGTCCGTGTCCAGCGCCGCACGTGCCGGGTCGAGCAGCACCAGCGACCCGCCCACATTGGCATGGTGCGCGCCCGCCAGAAAGGCTATGCGCCGCGAACCGGGAATAGGATGGGCCTGGTAGCAGGCATTGATGCGCTGCGTATAGTTGCCAAACAACTGCCTTGAGTTGGTGCCGTCCGGGTTGGTCACCCAGATGCCGTGGAAGTGCGCCGCCGACCGGTCCACGTAGTCCCAGCGGGTGTACGCGATTCTGCCGTCGTTGAGCACCTGAGGATGCCACTCGCTGGTTTCATGGACCGACAGCGCACGCACCGTTCCATCGCGCTCAAGCCGGTGGAGGGTGTGCGCCGGAAGCGGTTCCCACGGGTTGTTGCAGCGCGTAAACCCGCCCCGCCGGGACGACATGAACGCAATCGCCCCGTCGGGCAGGGGACAGGGGTCAAAGTCGTCGTCCGGGCCCTCTGTCAACGGCCGCAGGTTGGCGCCGTCCGCGTCCATGGCAAACAGATGGAAACAGCGGCGGTCGGGCGAGTAGAAATCCGGTTTGCCGCCGTCGGTCCGGGCTGCAAACGCGAAATACAGCGTCTTCGCGTCGTAGGACAACGCGAGGGTGGTGTAGTTGCCGCGGGGCAACCG
>CAZOMH010000650.1:0-2973 GCA_964580415.1 uncultured Nitrospirales bacterium | reverse complement strand
GGGTGGAGGCGGGCGACATGGCGGCTCCGGGCGCGCCGCTGCTTGAGATGGAGGATGCAAGGCAGTACCGGCTGGAGGCGGTGGTCGATGAGGTGCTGGTGCAACGCATCAAGCAGGGAGACAAGGTGCCCGTGGTGCTGGACGCCGTGGGTGCGGGTCCGCTGGACGGCGTGGTTGCGGAACTGGTTCCATCGGCTGAACCATCGAGCCGCACTTTTCTGGTGAAGATTGACCTCCCCCCCGCGCCCGGAATCAAGTCGGGCATGTTTGGGCGGGCGTCGTTCAGTTCCGGTCAGACTGACACCGTGGCGGTTCCCGCGGCAGCGGTGTTTGTCCGCGGCCAGCTTGTGGGGGTCTATGTGGTCGGCGAGGGCGGTGTGGCAGGACTGCGCCTAATCGCCACCGGCAAGCGGCGCGGTGACAAATTGGAGGTGCTGGGCGGGTTGGACCCCGGCGAACGGATTGTTGTGGACGGCATTGGGCGCGTTACTGACGGCTGCGTCGTGCGGTAGCCCAACGGGCAGGAGGACACATCCATGACCGTTCACAAACCGGGCATTGCGGGCAGGGTTGCCCATGCATTCATTACCAGCAAACTGACCCCGCTGCTGATCGGCGCCTCGCTGTTGCTCGGGACGGGCGCGGTGGTGCTGTTGCCGCGCGAGGAAGAACCACAGATCATCGTACCCATGATAGACGTGTTCGTTCAGATGCCGGGCGCGGGCGCCAGGGAAGTCGAGGAACGCATCACCAGGCCCATGGAAAAACTGTTGTGGGAGGTGCCGGGCGTTGAGTACATCTATTCCACCTCCAGTCCGGGCGGAACCATGGTTGTGGTGCGTTTCCTGGTGGGCACCAAGGAAGAGGACGCGGTTGTCCGGCTCAACCAAAAGATGTCCGCCAATTTCGACATTATCCCCCCGGGATGCAGCCAGCCTTTGATTAAGCCGCGGTCCATCGACGATGTGCCCGTGCTTGCGCTTACGCTGTCGGGCAGCCGCTATGACCATTTCATGCTGCGGCGCATCGCGGCGCAGTTGCATGATGCGATCAAGGAAGTGCCCAACGTATCAGAGGTGAAACTCATCGGTGGGCAGCGCCGACAGGTGCGCGTGGTACTGGACAAGGGCCGGATGTCCGCATACGGGGTGGCGCCGGCCGGCATCGTTCCCATGCTGAGCCAGGCCAACACCCAGTCGCTGGCGGGCAGTTTTTCGTTCAACAATACAGAGTTCCTGGTGGAGACCGGTGGGTTCCTGCAGGATTCCGACGCCGTGGGCGGCGTGGTGATCGGCGTGCATGACCAGCGTCCGGTCTACCTGCGCGATGTGGCCGATATTGTGGATGGGCCGGAAGAGCCCGCCAATTATGTGTTTCATGGAAAGGGACCCTCTTCACAATTCAGCCATGTGCTTGGCGTGGTTGAAGGGGCGCCCAGGAACGACACGGCGCCGATATCACCGGCGGTCACCATTTCCGTTGCGAAACGCAAAGGTACCAACGCCATTGTGGTGGCGGACCACGTGCTGGAGAAGGTCAGAGGGCTTCAGGGCGTCGTTGTTCCGTCCGATGTGGAGGTGAATGTCACGCGCAATTACGGGGAAACGGCCGCCGAAAAGTCGAATGAGCTGCTGTACCACATGGCACTGGCCATTTTATCCGTGTCGCTGCTGATAGCTTTTGCGCTGGGGTTCCGCGAGTCGGGCACGGTGGGTTTGGCGATTCCGGTCACGCTCGCGCTGACACTGGTGGTGTTCTACCTTTACGGATACACGCTGAACCGGGTGACGCTTTTCGCGCTGATTTTTTCCATAGGCATTCTGGTGGACGACGCCATTGTCGTGGTGGAAAACATTGTGCGCCATTTCCGGCTTCCGGAAAACAAGGGCAATCCGTTGCTGGAGATTGCCGTGGTTGCCGTGGACGAGGTGGGGAACCCCACGCTGCTGGCCACGGCGGCCGTCATTGCGGCCATTCTGCCCATGGCCTTTGTGCGCGGCCTGATGGGCCCCTACATGCGCCCCATCCCCGTGGGGGCGTCGGCCGCGATGGTGTTCTCCGTCATTATCTCCTTCGTGGTCACGCCCTGGGCGGCGTACCGGTTTCTCAAGGGTAATCCGGACCATCACGCAGTACCGCGCAACCGTTGGAATCCCCTGCGCCTGCTGTCACGCAAAAAGACGGACGCGGCCCCTCCCCCGCCATCGCCGCACGGCCATGAGGAGGGATGGCTGGACCGGCTGTACCGGCACGTCATGAGGCCGCTTGTCACCGTGCCGCTGCTGCGGTACGGCTTCCTCATCGGCGTGGTGGTGCTGCTGCTGGCCGCATGCACGCTGGTTCCTACGTCGAAGGTGCTGGTCAAGATGCTGCCCTTCGACAACAAGAGCGAGTTTCAGGTGATTATCGACATGCCCGAGGGCGCTCCACTGGAAAAGACGGCGGCCGTGACGCGGGAAATCGGCGACTATGTGGCCACGATCCCGGAGGTCACCGACTACCAGATGTACGCCGGGGCAGCGTCGCCGCACAACTTCAACGGACTGGTGCGCCATTACTTCCTGCGCCACCAGTCCAATGAGGCGGACATTCAGGTGAATCTCGCGCCGAAGGCGCACCGGACGGCCCAGAGCCACGAGATAGCCAAGAAGGCCCGGCCGCGCATTCAGGAGATCGCCCGAAAGTATGCGGCCCGGGTCAAGGTGGCCGAAGTGCCGCCGGGACCGCCGGTGCTGCAGACGCTTGTGGCGGAGATTTACGGACCCGATTACGGCGGCCAGATCGCTCTTGCGAAAGAGCTCGAGAAGGTCTTCGACAATACAGACGGGGTGGTGGATGCGGACTCCTTTGTGGAGGATGACCAGGTCAAGTACCGTTTCGAGGTGGACCAGGAAAAGGCGGCGCTGAACGGCGTCTCGGTGGAGCAGATAAACGACACGCTGCGCATCGCGCTGGAAGGCATGGGCGCGGGGC
>CAZOMH010000649.1:0-2977 GCA_964580415.1 uncultured Nitrospirales bacterium | reverse complement strand
TGGCTATGAACCCGGCGCCCAAACACTGCTGGGCCTGTACTGGGGCCAGGTCACCAACTGCATGAACACCATCCAGTGGTGGCGCTATGACAACATGGATGGCTACCACGGTTACCTGCTGCCCACGCTGGCACCCTTCCCCGCCGTGAAGGAACTTCTGGAGGACACGCAAGTCGTCCGGGACGGATTGGGCACGCTGCTCATGCGCTGTACGATGCAGGACGACGGCATCGCTATGCTGTGGTCGCTGCCCTCCACCTACATTGCGCACTTCGACGGCAATGAAAGTTATGGCGACTATAAGCGGGACCATGCGGTCTGGCACACGCTCCTCCACAATGCGGGACTTCAGTTCCGCTACGTTACAGACCGCATGCTCCGGCAGGGCGAATTCGACGCCAGTCGCTGCAAGGCACTCATTCTGCCGCTGGCCTTCGCCATGGGCCCGGAAGAGGCGGCGGTCGTTCACGATTTCGTGCAGAACGGCGGCACCGTCATCGCCGACCTGCGTCCCGCCCTGTATGACGGCCACTGCAAACCGCTCGACAAGGGACTGCTGGATGACGTCTTCGGCATTGCCCGTTCAGAAAAGCAGGACGCCAGACCGGTGGACCGCGTAAACGTGAGCGGTGAAGTGAACGGTCAATCCGTCGCCATGCGCTGGGGTAACTGGCAGGGCAAAGATGTCTATCCCCAGATGAAAGTGGACCCCTCGGTCGAAGCCACCACCGGCAAGGGTTTGGGCGATGCGTTCCACCTTCACTACTGGGCGGGACTGAAGACGCCCGTGTGTATCGTGAATGACTTCGGCAAGGGCCGCGCGATCCTGCTCAACTTCTCGGTGAATGACGCGCCCGCCGACGGGTTATTGTCCAGCCTGCTCGCCTCCGCCGGCGTGGTTCCCACCGTGAAGGTGGAGAAAGCCCAGGGCAAGGGACAGAAAGGCATTGAAATAACCCGCTGGAACGACGGCGGCACTGAGTTGATCGCTTTGCTGGGTGACTATTCGGGTGACGTCAAAGTCACACTGCCCGCCCCCCGCACGGTGTACGACATCAAAGCACACACGCTCCAAGGCCAGAGCACAGCATTCTCCACGACCTTGAAGGCAAATCGGGCCAGTTTCTTCGCCCTGTCGGAAGCCCCCATCACGCCCCCCGTACTGCGGCTCAAGAAATCCACCGCACAGCGGGGCAGCACCGTAACGGCGTCCTTGGCGCTCCCCCAAGCGGAAGGGAAACATGCCATCATGATTCGCGCCACCACGCCCGACGGCAAAGCGGCGGACTGGCTGGACAGCACGGTCATCACCGGCAAGGAACCGGTCACCATAGCGCTGCCCTTCGCCTGCAACGACCCCGCCGGAGACTGGCAGATCGTCGCCACCGAACTGTTCAGCGGCGAAAAGGCAAGGGCCACACTGTCAGTGCGTAACTGAGAAGCGTGATGTGCAGCCCGGCACAAGGGTAACGGACAGTACAGAGGATATAGAACCCATCTGGTGCATTTGCCCAGAGCGTACCTTGTCACGCGAATGCGTGCTTTCGGACCTTTGTAGATGCGTGTTCTGCATTGGAGACATGGCACAACGCCATGCTAAACTTCGCGCTCTCCCGCATCAGGATTATGCATTATTTGACGTGTACGAAAGACGGCACAAGGAGCAACGAGCATGTACAAGGCACCGAAGATCCAATCCGGCGCGGGCATTGCCCGCGCGTTGAAGAACCTGCCCGGCCGCGTGGCCGTGGTGACCATGGACATTCCCTGGGCAGTATTTCAACAACAGTGCCCCTGGCAGCCCGACCATGTACACATGGTCACCGACATGGACCTGGAAACGGTGGAAACGCTGGAATCCACGCTCCCCCCCTGCGACGTGGTGGTCGGCTTGGGCGGCGGGTCCTGCTGCGACACGGCCAAGTACATCGCGTGGAAACGGGGCTGCCGCATGGTGCTGGTGCCCAGCATCATCTCGGTGGACGCCCCCCTGACCAACATGGTCGCCGTGCGGGTCGACAAGACCGTCCAGTATGTGGGCGACATCTTCCCGGAAGAACTGCTGATAGACTACGCGCTTATTCAGTGCGCCCCGGCGGCATTGAACCGCGCCGGCGCCTGCGACATCGCCAGCATCCATACCGCGCTGCACGACTGGAAACTCGCCCGGGACAACAACGGCGAGGCCTATGACGACGCCGTGGCAAAACTGGCGGAAGACTGCCTGAACGAACTGGACCAAAACGCGGAGGAAGTCTTCAACGTCACACCCAAAGGCATCGACACCATCGTGGACCTGTACCGCCGCGAGGTGAAGTTCTGCGCCGGGGTCGGCTCGAGCCGTCCCGAAGAGGGTGCCGAGCACATCGTCGCCTACAACATCGAGCACCTGACCCGCAGACATTTCGTACACGGCGATCTGGTGGGGTTCGGCATCCACGCCATCTCCCTCCTGCAGGACAACCGCGCCGCCTGGGCCACCGATCTCATCCGCCGCTGCGGCCTGCGCTACGATGTCCCCGACGCCGGCCGCGAAGAATTGCGGCAAGCCCTGGCCACGCTCAAGGAATTCAAGGACGAGGCAGGACTCTTCTACAGCGTCGTGGACACGACGACGGTCTCTGAAGAATTTGTTGACACCGTCATGGCGGCACTTTAGGCGGCCGTATTCAGCCTGCACGCGAACGTCGGGGGCCGCTGTGAAATGGCTGCACCTCGCGTTTCCCAGAATACCGCAAACTGCGCAGGGGCCACAAAGTGAATCTGGGCGTGGGCATTCCGATGAGCATCGCCACCGTCGCCCACAAAGAGGGCCTGCTGGACGCGCTGACACTCTGGAAACGGCAATCGGTTTGAGGGCGACAGCCCCAACCCGCCGGCTTTCTGAACATAATGGACAAGATTCTGACCCCCCGTCGGTTCACCCGGATATCTCACCAGTTACTCCGAACAGTCGTACCCGCACGCGGGGCGCGAG
>CAZOMH010000648.1:0-2998 GCA_964580415.1 uncultured Nitrospirales bacterium | reverse complement strand
CTCGCGGTACTGGCTGATGACCCGGGCAAAGGGGACCGTCAGGTCGAAACGCAGCGCGGCGGGTTCTTCCTCGGGGGTAAGCAGTTCGAAAATCTGCTTGTTCGTGTCGCCGCCGGCCGTGCCGGTGAGAATGTCCATCCTTTCGAGGATGGGGGTGTCAATCGGCAGAAATCCGTAACGCTCATAGACACGGCGCACGGTCTCGACAACCGCGGCCCGGGCAATCATGTCGCCCGGGAGCAGGTCCTGAAACCCCTTGAGGGCTTGCGGTTCGATCTTCTCCATGGCCTCACTCCTTTGGGAAGTGTACGGCGCGCCAGCCCCATAAAAAGAAACCGAGCCCCCGTCCCCGTCGGGGAGGGCGCCCGTGGCGCGAAATTGAACGAATGGTGCCGAGGCTGGGGGTCGAACCCAGCACCTCTGGATCCACAATCCAGCGCTCTAACCAACTGAGCTACCTCGGCACCGAAAGAGAAGCGGCGGGAGTATACAAAAAACGCGCCGCCCGGCGCAAGCGCGCCACGGCGAACCGGATGGAAACAGACGCAAAACCGGGAAATAAAGACCGCGCCGGGAGCGCATGCCATGCGTCCCGGCGCGTACAACAATTCTCTTCAAAACGCGGTACTGCGGCAGTCCTTAGGTGGCTGCCGGCTGCGGGGTCGGCAACGCCTTCACCGTGTTCTCCGCCACCACCGCGTTGGCGCGGTTAATAATGGCGTATTTGGCAAATCCGCGCTCCCGCGCCTCGTCCTCGACGTATGCCTCCATGGCGACGCGCCACCCCTTGAGTTCCGTGCTTTCCCAGAGCTTCTGCTCCTGGGCCGTCATCGTATAGCGCCAAATACCTTTAGCCATGCAAGTAACTCCTCATTGCAGCCATAAACCCCGAAACCCACCAAAAAACAACAAAATTAGGAAAAAATATAAATGCAGCACGCTGCCGCCCGGAGTACTTCACCTTCTTGGCACCGGAGGGTTAGTATATCACTTTTCCCCACCAAGCACAAGAGTATAATGTTGAACGGTATCGCCGTCGCCTGAAAACGGGCATTTTTATAACGGGCCCGCCGGGCTAGCCGATGACAGAAAGCATGTCCGCCACGCTCGAAAAACGCTCGCGGGGCTTTCCAAAAGGGACTCCCCGGGCCTTCTCTGCGGCATCGATGCGCCGCCAGTCATTGAAGGAAACCACGCGCACGTCCCGTGCCCCTAACAGAGCCCGGAGGGGTTGCGTGTCCGGTTCCGGACAGGGCTTCAGGAGGGCGCTATCGGCCAGAATGGCCTTGGCGGTTTCATGTCCGTCCGGTTTGTTGGTGCCTATTTGGCCCGAGGGACCGCGCTTGATCCATCCGGCCGTGTATATACCGGGCAGCACCCGTCCGTTCTGCTCCACCCGCCCGAGTGTGTTGGGAATAATGCCCTCCGCTTCCCGGAAGGGCAGGCCGGGAATGGGAACGCCATGATAACCGATGCTGCGGAAGACCAGTCCACAGGGTATCTCGACCAGTTCGCCCGTTCCCTGTCCCTGTTGCCGGAACGGGGGGCCGACGAGCCGCTTTTTCTCGAAGGTCACCGATTGAACCCGGTCCGTGCCCCGGACAGCATGCGGACCGAGCAGGAACTGGAAGACCACGCGGCGGCCCGTGCCGGCGTAAACGGGCAAAGCGTATTCACGGAGAATATCCATCATGCGCTGCGTGTCGGGCGAGTCCATTTCCTGCGCCGAGTTCTCGTCAAGCAGGATGTCTTCATGATACGCCACGGGTGTGCAACCGGGGATGCATCCCATCTCCTTCAGTTCGGCGAGCGCGAATTTGGCCTGAACGGGACCGCGCCGTGCGACAATATGCACCTCGCGCACGCGGCTTTCCGCGAGCGCATCCAGCGCCTGCCGGGCGATGTCGGTGTTGCGCAATTGGTCCACGGGGCTGAGCAGGATTCGGGCCGCGTCGAGCGCAACATTGCCCGCGCCCACAATGACCGCAGTCTCCTGCGACAGGTCGAAGGTGCAGTCGGTGAAATCCGGGTGCGCGTTGTACCAGCCCACAAAGGAGAAAGCGGAATGGCATCCGGGCAGGTCTTCGCCTGGGATACCCATGGGCCGGTCCGCCCCGGCACCCGTCGCCAGAACTATGGCATCGTAGAATCGGTGCAGTTCTTCCAGCGATATGTCCCGGCCGACGGTTGCGTTGCCGAGGAAGGAAAACCGCGGGTTTTCGGCCAGCTTTTCAAAGGCCCTTACCGCGCCGCGTATTTTGGGATGATCCGGCGCCACTCCGCCGCGCACAAGCCCAAAGGGCACGGGCAGGCGTTCGAACATGTCCACAGTGCAGTGGACATGTGGTTTGAGCAGCGGTTCGGCGGTGTAAAAGCCGGCAGGACCGCTGCCTATAATCGCCACCCGCAGGGGGCGGTCCGGTGTTCCCAAAAGAGGCATCGTCAGAACCTTGGTTTTCAGGCGGACGGCACGACCGCCTGCTGGCGCATCATAACAAAAGCGGAGGCCATTGCATTCGCGCCCTGTAAAATGCGCCGTCCAATGCAGAAGAGGCTTCCAGCCTTTTTCTTTCAGCATCTTGCCCGCGCGGCGGTCAAACAAAGGCATGCGGGAGAAACCGTGTTCTCGCCTTGTTCGGGCCGGTTGCGCGGACCATGGACGCCCGAAGGACACGACGGGGCGGCGTGTTCAGGCAGTCACTCGTAGCTGAGCGCTTCGATGGGGTCGAGGGAGGCCGCGCGGCGGGCCGGATAGAATCCGAAGAACACACCGACACACACGGCGAAGGACAGGGAGAGGAGTATGCTGGCCAGGGTGACCGGCATGGTGAACCCGCTGAACACGGTAATGACCGCGGCGACGACCGCGCCCAGGAGAACGCCGATCAGCCCGCCAAGCGTGCTCATCACGACGGCTTCGAGCAGGAACTGGATTAGGATGTCACGGTCGTCGGCGCCGATGGCCTTGCGTATGCCAATCTCACGGGTGCGTTCGGTG
>CAZOMH010000647.1:0-3018 GCA_964580415.1 uncultured Nitrospirales bacterium | reverse complement strand
TGGCCGGTTCGGCGGCGGTCATGGGTGATACCACCGTGACCATCACGGTCAAGGACGCGGCGGGTTTGACATCCACATGCACGGCAACGCTCACGGTAGAGGATGAAACCGATCCGGTCATTACCACATGCGCGGCGGACAAGACGGTTTCCGCGGATGCTTCCTGCCAGGCACTTGTGCCCGATTTCACCTCGGGCGTTTCCGCGTCTGACAACTGCACCGGCAGCCCCGTGATTACACAGTCACCGGCCGCGGGCACAACGGTCGGACTGGGCGACACGACAGTGACCATTACCGCGACCGATGCGGCGAACAACACCGACACCTGCACGGCAAAGTTGACGGTAAAGGACACGACAAAACCAGTCATTACCTCGTGCGCGGGCGACAAGACCGTTACGGCCGGCGCCTCTTGCGAGGCCTCTGTGCCCGATTTCACTTCGGGCGTTTCCGCGTCTGACAACTGCACCGGCAGTCCCGTGATTACACAGTCGCCGACGGCAGGCACCGCGGTGGGCACGGGAGTCACCACCGTGACCATTACTGTCGAGGACGAGGCGGGCAACTCGGACACCTGCACGGCAAGCCTGACTGTGGATGATCCCCTGCCGGCCGCAGTGCCGGTGGCGCCGGTGGTGGGCAATCCCACGGGAGCGTCCCTGGACCTGACCATTGGCAGTGACGGCAATCCGGCAAATACGGAATACAAGATATACTGCAGCACCGAAAGCAAGTGGGTGCAGGCGGACGGTTCGCTGGGAGCGGCGCCAGTCTGGCAGACATCGGCGACATGGGCCACCGTCACCGTGACCGGGCTTGCCGAATACACCCAATATGCCTTCAGCGCCTTTGCCCGAAACTGCAAGAATGTCGAGACCATCGAGGGTCCCGAGACGGCAAAGAAGACGAAGGATGTGACGGCCCCCACGGGAAGCATATTCATCAACAACAACCAGTCCGCCATCAACACGCCCAATGTGACTCTTTCGATCACATGGGATGACGGGGTGGGCTCGGGCGCGGTGCGAATGCGCTTCAGCGACAACGGCATGAACTGGACCATGTGGGAACCGCTTGCGGCAACCCGCGCCTATACACTGCCCGGAACGGCCGGGCACTATACGGTGCGCGTCCAGTTCCTCGACCGCCAGGGGAACTACTCCCTTGTCTACAGTGACTACATTTTGGTGGATGTCATCCCCCCCACGGGCTCGATCATCATTAATGACGGGGCGCTTACCACGAACACGTCCGACGTCACCCTGAAGCTGACCTACGCCGACGAGGTGGGCGGTTCCCGGGTGGTGCGGATGCGCTTCAGTGACAACGGCATGAACTGGACCATGTGGGAAGTGCTGTCACCCACCCGAGCGTACACGCTTCCTGCCGGGCTCGGCTATCACACGGTCCGCGCGCAGTTCCGTGACGGCGGAGGAAACGCTTCCATCGCCTATAATGACTACATTAAGGTGGTCCAATAGCATGCATCATGCCCGTTATCGGGCATTGATCGGGAAAGAACAAGAGGCCCCCGCCGTTGCCGTATGGGAAGGGCGGGGGCCGATCTTTATGGGCCGGATGCGTCCCGGAAAGGCGTCCTAAAAGCCGCGCCGTCGGCGAATCTGGCAGGCACCGGCCGCCTTGCGGTAAAATAGACGGGGAAAGGGGGGCCAATGTTCCCCCAACGGAGATGAAAATGCAGGAACTCGTCGATCTTCGCAGCGACACGGTTACCAAGCCGAGTCCCGGCATGCGCCGGGCCATGGCGGAGGCCGAGGTGGGCGACGACGTCTTTGGCGATGACCCCACGGTCCACCGCCTGCAGGATCATGCCGCCGCGCTGACGGGCAAGGAGGCGGCGCTGTTCCTGCCCACAGGCACCATGGCCAACCTGGTGGCGTTTCTGTCGCAGACACGTCCCGGTGACACGATTATCCTGAGCGAAGCGGCCCACCCGTTTCACTACGAGAGCGGCAATCTGGCGATGGTGGGCGGTCTGATGACACGCACCGTGGCGGACCCGCTGGGCAAAATGACGGCAGAGCAGGTGGCCGAACAGATAGTTCAGACCGATGATCCGCACTATTCGCGGACCACGCTGGTGGCGCTTGAAAATACGACCAACCGTGGCGGCGGGGCGTATTACCAATACCACGAAATAGAGTCCATCGGGCGGCTTTGCCGCGACCGGGGACTGCGCCTGCATTGTGACGGCGCGCGCCTGTTCAATGCCTGTGCCGCGTCGAATATTGAACCCGAACACACCGTGAGCGGCTGCGATACGGTGAGTTTTTGCCTGTCCAAGGGACTGGGTGCCCCGGCGGGTTCGCTGCTGGCGGGCGACCGCGGCACCATCGCGCGGGCGCTGCGTTTCCGCAAGATGCTCGGCGGCGGCATGCGCCAGTCGGGCGTGCTGGCCGCGGCGGGACTTTACGCGCTGGAAAACCATGTGCGCGACCTGGAAGAGGATCACCGGCGCGCCCAGGTGTTCCGCCGCGCGCTGGAGGCCGAAGGCGTGGTCTTTGCACTGCCTTCACCCACAAATATCCTTTATATTGAAACTTCCTCCCCCGCCGAGGGGATAAAAGAACTGTCGGCCCGCGGTGTGCTGGCCATGGCGGCCGGTCCGGACCGGATTCGCGCCGTCTTCCACCGCGACATCGATGATGCCGGACTGAACCGCGCCATTGAGGCGTTCAAGGAAGTGCTGGCCCCGCGTTAATTGTGAATTCCTGAAGGCCCGGCTGCACAAGAAAACATGGCAGTGCAAACGGTCTTCGGATTTGCACTGTGATACAATCTCGACAGATTAACTGCTGTTGAAAACGTGTTTCCTTCCCCGAAGGGGAAGAATTTGAATAGCCGGAGGTGACCGAAGGGAACCTCCGGGAGATGGCCGTCTGGGCCTCAACCCCGCAGTGGGTTGAATGTGAAATCCGGGTCAAACGCCCGAATCACATTCAACCCCCTCCGGGGTTGGGCGCTTTGATTCCGCATACCGGAGGTTCCCTTCGGTCA
>CAZOMH010000646.1:0-3019 GCA_964580415.1 uncultured Nitrospirales bacterium | reverse complement strand
GGCCGGAGGCTAAGAGGGAACCCGGTTGAATTCCGGGACTGCCCCGCAGCGGTAATCAGGAACGAACGACGCCACTCGGTGGTTCGCCACCGGGGGAAGCACTGGGCCTGTGGCCCGGGAAGCGGCGTCCAGTAGGCCCGCCGGTAACACGGCCTCGCCTGTGAGTCCGAAGACCTGCCGATCAGTACCGGGTGTGCGCCCTGAGCTTTCTTCAGGCCGCATCCAAGGTCAGACAGCGAGGGCTTTGTTCAGGATGGACGGTGTTATTTCGGCAACGGCGCTATCGCGCAGAATTCCACGCACGCTTGCACTACTGCTGTGTCTGTGCAGCCTCTCCCCCGCCTTTGCCGTGGACGATCCCTGGGCTGATGCCGTCGTTTCCGTCAACGCCATCAATTCGCAGGCGGGTTTTACCGATTCCCAGAAAGCCCTGGGCGCTCCCCTGGGCGGCGGCACGCTGGCCCCCAACAACGGCAAGGTCTACTGCATTGGCCAGCCCGGTGCAGCGCCGGGCAGTTTCATCACGCTCAAATTCAACAGCCCCGTAGCCAACGATCCCGACAATCCCATGGGCCTGGACTTTGTCCTCCACGGAAATGCGTTCTGGGTTGGCGGCGTTCCCACCCGCCGCTGGGCCGAGGCCGCGCTCGTCGAAGTCAGCGCGGATGTCAACGGAAACGGCCTCGCCGACGACGCATGGTACGTTATCCCCGGCAGTCGCAACTTCTCCGCCAGCGTTTTACCGGCCGGTATTGCCAATCCGTCCCCGTCCCTCGCCGGGAACGTGTTCAACGCGAACACCAACGGCAACGAGCAGGACTGGGGCTATGCGGACATGTCCCCCACGGTTCAACCGTACCGGGACAATTATCTTCGGCCCGACGACCCGCTCAAAGTGGGATTGACCCCCTGCTCGGGGGGCGGGGATGCCTTTGATATTTCTTGGGCGGTGAATGCCGACGGCACACCGGCCAATCTGTCCAGTATCAATTTTGTGCGCGTTAGCGCCTTTATCAACAGTGTTGTGTCCGGGTTCGGCACGGTTGCCCCGGAAGTTTCGGCGGCCGTGGATATTGATCCCCTTGTCGATACGGACGGCGACGGCGTGGTGGACAGCTACGAGACGCGCGTATCCGGCACGGACCCCCTGCGCCCGGAAAGCACCGTGCTTCCCCTGGAAATTCCCGCAGAGTACGGTGGAAGCCCTGCGGGTGCGCAACTGGGTGAGGCGAAGGACGCCGCCGGAAACGCAATCGCGCTGTTCTCGAAAGGCACGCGGAGCGGTGTGCGCGAATACAACTGCACCGTGGACATCGTGGAGGTTCTGTCCGCGGTGGCATTGCCGGCGGTTCCGGGGTTTCTTTCCAGCGGCGCACTGCGTGAGTTTCGTTGCGGCGTTTCCGATTCTTCCGCCGCCCAGGTGCAGGACGCCCGGTTCACGCTTGCCTACACCGGACAGATAGACGGACTTGACGAGGCGCTGCTTGAACCCTGGCGGTATGACGGCACCCAATGGACCCGGGAAGGCATATCGGGCGTGGAACGGGACCCGGTAAACAATCTCGTTCTTTTCCGCTCCACTGTTCCCGGAATATTTGTTCTTGCCTCCGTTGCCGGTTCGGGGGACCAAACTGTGGTCGCTGTTCCAGTGGTCCTTCATCCGACCCCGGCGGCGGGTGTTGTCGCGGACGGCGTGAGCACCGTTGATGTTCAGAGTGATCCCATACGGGACGGTGCCGGTACCGTTGCAGACGGAACACTGCTTACCGTTACCGTGTCGCCGCCCGAACTCGCCGCCGTCCTTACCCCCGACGCCGATTCGGGTTCTCCCGGAATACAGGTGGCGGTGGCGGGTGGAACGATAGGTTTTTCCCTGCGCGCGTCAACGGTGGCCGGGCGTGCCACGCTGCGTGCGGCCTCTTCCGACGGCATTATTGCCGGTGAAGTCTCCTGCGCATTCCTCGCGGGCTCCCCGGCCCAACCTGCCGCGCTTTGGCTGCAAAATCCCGACGCCACGGCTCCGGGACCGATCTATTTCTATACCGGCGAGATTCGCGACGCCAACGGTAATCGCGTGGCCGACGGCACATATCTCACACTGGACCTGATCGGTGCCGTGCCGGTGGGCGCGGCCGATGCAGACCCGGCAGCCGAAGGGTACCAGGTGTGTACCCATTCGGGTATTGCCAATTTCGCTGTGCGCACGGATGCGGGCAATACGGGCGACATCCGCAATGTCGCCGTCCAGTTGTACGCTGAACCCTCGCTTGCAACAGTGATTGCCGGGGGCAATTATGCGTTCAACTATCTGGCTGTTCCGGGACCCTCCGCACTTGCCGTTGGCATGGCGCTGCTTGCTGCGGGATGGATACGCTGCCGGAACCGCCGTCGGGGAGGCCGACGGTTATGACCCCCGCCTCTTCCAAAAGAAGGAACGCCTTCACCCTTATCGAACTGCTGGTGGTCATAGCGATTATCGGCATCCTTGCCGCGATTCTCCTGCCCGCGCTCGCCCGCGCGCGGGCGCAGGCCCGTTCCACGCAGTGCGTCAACAATCTTCGGCAGCTCTACCTTGCCAACGTCATGTATGCGGCCGAAAACAGGGGATGCTACGTTCCCGCCGCGGCGGACATGTTCGACTTTGCGGACGAACCCGACAACTTTGGCGGATGCAGCCGCTGGCACGGACGGCGGGACACACCCAACGGAAACAGCGAGTTCGACTTTCACAAGGGGCCGCTCTTTGAGTATCTCGCCGACGGCCGCGTAAAGGAATGTCCCGAATTCATGGAGGTGTCCAAGAAGGGGCAGGTCGTGAATGCGTTCGAATCGGGTACCGGCGGGTACGGGTACAATATGGCCTATGTGGGTTCAACGCTTTCAATCACGGAAGACCCCGCCGAAGCCTGCCGCACCGGCATGGCCGACGTGCATATCGCCGACCCTGCGGGGACGGTCATGTTCGCCGACGCGGCCATGCCGCAGGACGGCTACATTGTGGAGTACAGCTTTCTGGAGC
>CAZOMH010000645.1:0-3024 GCA_964580415.1 uncultured Nitrospirales bacterium | reverse complement strand
TGCCGCGCTCATAGACATACTTGGCGAAGCAGCGGATGCCGTTGCCGCAGGTTTCCGCCTCGCTGCCGTCGGCATTGAAAATGCGCATCCTGAATTCGTGCTGTTCGCCGGGCATGACCAGGATGATGCCGTCCGAACCCGCGCCCAGGTGGCGGTGGCTCATGCGGCGCGACAGTTCGGGCGGGTCCGCCACGGGACACTTCTCCGTGTCGATAAAATGATAATCATTCCCCAAACCATGAAGCTTTGTGAATACAATGCCCATCAGACGCCTCTTTTCCGTCAACGTTGGCGCGACTGCGCCGCGCGAATGGCCGATTCCACAAACAATTCCATCAAATCCGCATAGCCGATGCCGACGGCGGCCGCCGCCTGCGGAAACAACGAGGTCGGCGTCAGGCCCGGCACCGTGTTTACCTCAATCCACACCGGCCCCTGCGGGCCAATCATAAAGTCGCTTCGGCTCCAAATCGCGCAGCCGATAAGTTGATGCACCCTCACGGCCGTCTCGCCCACCATGCGGGCCGTTTCTTCCGGAATCCTCGCCGGCGTTATTTCCTCGGCGCCGTCGGCCGCATACTTCTCATTATAGTCAAAGAACGCGCTCCTGCGCGGGCATATTTCTGTTATCGGAAGTGCGCGCGGCACCATGCCGGACGCCACATCGAGCACGCCGCAGGTCACCTCGGTGCCGCGAATATATTCCTCCACGAGAATTCGCCCCTCCACGGCCATGATCGCGTCCACATCGGCCGCCAGCGCGGCATCGTCATTGTTGATCGTCATGCCGCAGCTTGATCCCTGGCAGGGCGCCTTAATCACACAGGGCGATCCGAAACTGCTGCGCAACCGCGCCAGCAGCCCTGCCCGATCCTGCCGCCACACGGGCGCGTCTATCACCATCTGGCGCGCCACACGCACCCCGGCCGCCGCCACGATGGCCTTCGCCCGAACCTTGTCCATGCCCAGCGCATTGGCCAGACTGCCCGACGTCGTGTAGGGCAGTCCCATGAGGTCCAGCAGACCCTGAATGCGGCCGTCCTCGCCGGGACCACCGTGCAGCGCGATGAACACACAGTCCGGCTTCAGCGCCGCAAGACGCGGCACCGCCTCGGGGAAGGGCAGGGGGGGCGTGTCGCCAAACTCCCAGGCGCCATCCTTGCCCAGCGTGATCGGAAGCACTTCATGGCCCTTGCCGCGAAGCGCGTCCACCACGCCCGCCCCGGACCGCAGGGAAACCTCGTGCTCCGAACTCATCCCGCCTTTGAGCACCGCTATGCGCCGCCTAGCCTCAATCATTCGCCGGACTCCAAAATACACCGCACCCACGGGCACGGGCAGTGAAAATAGAAAAATGCGCGGCGTAATTCACCGCGCAAAATAATTATACCCCAGTTGAAGTATAAGTTTCAGATTGCGGCTTTCGGGGCTGCCGGCATCCCTCACGGCTGCGGACGGCAAATGCCGGGCGGGTTTACGGCAACAGGATTAGCATGGGCCTAAAAGCAACCCGCGTCCCGCCGCAATAGCCGTCCGGCGTGGCCTGGAACGCCTGCGCCGAGAAGAACTTCGCCGCCGCATCGGTAGTGCCGCGAATCATGAATCCGTTGTTGCTTGCCGGGTCCTTGAGCCATGACGCGGCCAGCGCGGTCACATCAAAGGAAACCCATTGGTGCTCGTCCGCCTTTTCCAGGGAACCCCGCGCAGCCGGTTCACCGCCCTCTGGCGGAAACACGGACCACGCGGCCTCGCCTTCGGCTGCGGGACGGCCCTCCGTGCCGTTATAGGGATCGCTGACACCCGCACCTTCTTGCCAGGCGCCGGGTGCTGCATAAACGGCCATGGGCACCGGTCCGCTGACACCGTCAACCGGTCCGGCCGAGGCCAGCCACAGGGTCGCCTTGCTGAACTTGGCGTCCGCGGGCACGTCGGCCAGATCGAAACGAACGAGGGCCGCGCGGCGGTCCCCCGCTGGACCTCCCACCTGAAGCAGCGCCTCCTGCCCGAGATTGTTGGCAGGGGCGCGCTCCAGCAGTGTCGTGTCCGTTGTGCCCAGATAGGGCACATACCCCGAGTCCTTGGACACATTGTCGAAGTACATCGGCATCTGCTGGAAACAATGGCCGCCCATAATGTCCGCGTACCAATACCGGCACCACATCGCACAGGCTGCCGCATCGTGTTCCATGCCGCCGTAGTAATAGTTTTCGACATGCGCCATGCACCAGGGCAATTGTGCCCGGCGCTCACCGGCATAGCGCAGCGCCACCAAAGGACCAAACCACATAATCAGGTTCTCACGGGTAATCCCGGCCTGCAACTGCTCCCGGGTAACCTTTATATTGGCCCGCTGCATGACCGACATGATCGTCTCAAAAGGAACAAAGTTAGACAGGTTGCCGATATGCCGGAGCGGCTGCTGCGTATAGCGCACAAAATCAACGCCGATTTCCGTGTCACCGTGCGACGCATGGTCCGTTTCGTTCGCCATTTGCAGGAACGACTTGTCTTTCCCGTGGCTGAAATGCCAGGGCAGGTCGGCAATGTTGTGGCAAAGCGCCCCGAAAAAGAACGCAATCTCCTGCTGCGCCGCCCCGTCAAACGGCAGACTGCAACGGCGGTCTTTCAGCACACCGGCCCATGCATTTTCAAAGGGATGCCAGTGACTGGCCTCGCCCGCGTCCGGGTTGATCCCGCCATAGCCCCAGTCGGGAAATTCGCAGGCCCGGTACAGAATACGCCGGTTTTCTCTCTGCTGGAACATCGTGCCCAAACCAGGCAGCATGGCATCGGCGTTGACCAGATACTTCTCCGCGCACATCATGCCGATTTCGGCATGCGTGCGCGTGCCGATGGCGTGGGAGGAAAAAGCCGCCAACGGCACACAAATGACGATCAAAAGCAGGACACGTTTCATTGCGTCAACTCCGAAACTGGGCAAAACATGTCCCATAAAGACCGCCGCAATATGGTCGCGGTAGGGACGCGGGTTTCCCCGCGCCCCCCGCACAGATCCCGGCGAGC
>CAZOMH010000644.1:0-3028 GCA_964580415.1 uncultured Nitrospirales bacterium | reverse complement strand
TTAATAAACCCGCCCGGTGAGGGGCGCCGGGCCTGCAATGCGTGCCGAATTCCGAGGAAATCCTGTAGGCCGCGTGCCCCCACGCGGCGTTCCGGCAGTTTTTCAACGGGCTGCTAGCTGCAGCCGCGCCGGCCAACGGCATCCACACCCCATTGCTGCCCGCAGTCCTAATGTGTCCCAAACATGGAATATGAGATGACGGTCTATGGACACCATCTGGCCGCGATCACCGGGGGGCGGCAGGCCGCCGGATACGTGAACAGAGGGATGCGCCAACCGACACGGCAACGGTCGTAGTTCAAGCTTTTGTTCCCCCGCTGCCCTGCGGAGAGGATCACCAGAGACTCACGGCTCAATGCGGTAGAGGTGGGTCCTGGTTCTCAGGTAAAAGGCCTTGCCGGACACTGCCGGCGACGCCAAAAAGCCGTCCGCCAGGGTGTTGGTCGCCAGCACCTCAAAGGTGCGGCCGGGCTTGAGAACAGTGGTTGTGCCCCGCTGGCTAAAGAAATACAGGCGCCCATCCGCGTAGATCGGCGAGGCGGCATGCTTGCCGCCAATCCGTTCCGCCCAGATCATCTGGCCGGTCGCCGCGTCGAGGCAGGTAACGTAATTCTCTTCGGCAGCCGTGTAGAGCAAGCCATCCACCAGCAGCGGCGAGGAATAAATGCCAACGTGCGGCTTGAACTTCCAGACCACACCGGTATCGGTTACGTCACCCTGTCTGTCGGTCTTCACCGCCCACAGTTCCTTCTGGGAGAATCCGGTGACGAAGAAGGCCAGCCCGCGGTCGAACACCGGTCGGGGAGCAGCGGAGAAGTCGTTGTAGCGGACCTTCCAAAGCTCGCGTCCGGTCCGCGGGTCGTAGCCGTAGGCTGCCTTGGCGCCGGCACTGAGCATTAGGGGCTTGCCCGCCGCAGTGACAATCAACGGCGTGCTGTGCGCCTTGCGATGGTCGCCTTCGCGCGCCATCTGACCCGGCTCGTTCTCGTCGTTCCACGCCACCGAACGGTCCGTCTTCCACACTGTCTTGCCGGTCTGCTTATCAAGCGCCACGTGGTATTGCAGGTTCGCTCCGTCAAAAGTCAGGATCAGCAGGTTCTCAAAGGCGATCGGCGACGAAGACGCGCCCCGGTAATGCCGGCACGGCAGATCGTCCCGCTTCCAAAGCGTCTTGCCCGTGCGCGTGTCCAGGCACGCCGTGCCGAAGCTGCCGAAGTGGACATAGACGCGGCCCGGCTCGATCACCGCTGTGGGCGTGGCGTAAGAGTTCATCGAAGCGCCGTTGCCCAGCGGCTCCGGGTTGTCGCTGTGAAACACTTTCTCGTTGAAGCGAATTGCGCCGGTCTCGGTGTCGAGCCCGAGGGCGAAGAAGTCGTGCCCCTCGACGGTGGCCGTGGTCAGCCAGACCTGGCCGCCCATGACGACGGGGGTGGACAGGCCGTGATGGGGAATCGGCGTCTTCCATTTGACGTTGTTCGTCTCGCTCCAGTGCAGCGGCAAGCCGGCGGGTTGGGTGTCGCCCGGGGCCGAAGCGTGGCCGTTGCCCCACGGTCCGCGAAACTCCGGCCAGTCCGCCTGCGCCATCGCCCCGCCCACGGCTAGGAGCCCCAGCGCCAGGAACAGAAGCAACTTGCGGCTGCCACCGCAGGCCGGCAGCGCGCCGGAAACAGAGAACACATTTCTCATGCTCGAATCGTGGTCGGGCAAGCCCCGCAAGTCAACAAGGAGAACTCCATCACTCCAGCTTGAGGGTTGCGGCGCATTGGCGCGGTGTGCTATGCCTTGGCCGTTCATAGAGACTCCTATGGCTGAAACTGAATACCTCGCGGGCAAAGTCATCCGATGGTCGCTGCCGGTCATCTCCGGACGCCCCGGCCCCGACGCGCCGGTGCTCAAGCGGCTCATGCTGGCGCAAGGCGAACTCGCGCAGGTGCACGACTCGGACGAGCCGATTCGTTACATGGCGGTCATCGAGCTTCGCACCGGTTGCGTGCGCGGCAACCATTACCACAAGGTCAAGCGGGAACGGATTTACGTGCTGCACGGCAAGCTGTCCGTGGTCGCCGAAGACGTCCCGACCGGGGCGCGCGTGTCGGTGCCGCTGCAATCGGGGGATTTGCTTCTCATTCAACCGGGCGTTGCCCATGCGCTGCAAACAGTCGAGCCCGGACAGGCGATCGAGTTTGGGCAGGTCCGGTTCGACGCCGCGGACATCTTCCCCCATCCTCTGTCCTAACAGCGCAATGCGCGGCGGGAATGCTTGCCATCGGCGGGTTCGCAAGTACATTGCCGAACGCTATATGAAATCGCGAGAACTCGGATTGGTGCTGGTTGCGTTGCTGGCCGCGGGGTGCGCATCGCATGACAAAGCCAAAGAGGCGGCACACCATACGGTGTATAACAAGCCATTGACGTCGCCGGGGGCGAAGTTCGGCGCGTTGCCGCCGCTCGTTCAGCGAACCGTGTTGGCCCAGGCCGGCCCGGCGGAAGTGGTGGATGCCGTCCGGGACACCAGCTCCGGCCGGGTGGTGACGTCGGCGGTAATCAGGTGGTTGCGAAGCCAACCCGACATCAGTTCAAACCAGAAAAGCGAAATCTGCGTCAGCACTTTGCCCTTGTTCGGCACCCCGTTCGGCATCACGACGTCAAAGGCGCTGATCCGGTCGGACGCGACAAACAGCAGACTGTCGCCCAGATCATAAATATCGCGGACCTTGCCGCGATTGATCATCGGCAGTTCCGGAATCCGGCTTTCAATCAGCGCACCGTTCCCATCGTAGAGCATATTCGTTCTCCCGGTTCCGCTGAACTCAACCCTTGATTTCGCCGATTTCGACGCGGGTGAGGTTCTGACGGTGACCGATGGTCCGGCGATAGCTCTTGCGGCGCTTCATCTTGAAGGCCCAGACTTTCTTGGCGCGGAACTGATCCGCGACCTTGGCGGTCACGGTCGCGCCGGCCACCAGCGGGCTGCCGTAGTTGAGGGCGCCGCCTTCTTCGCCGATGGCGAGGACTTTGTCAAAGGTGA
>CAZOMH010000643.1:0-3029 GCA_964580415.1 uncultured Nitrospirales bacterium | reverse complement strand
GAGTACCAGTTATGCGCGGCGAAAGTGTTCTCGTCGCCGATCCATGCGGGAATATCCCTTGATTCGAGCAGTTGGCGGAAGAATTCCGCCTGCACGGGGGAATAGAAGCGGGTTATAAACACCGCGTTTTCCGGGCCGGAGTGATGGTCCAGCAACGGCGTGACCGGGGGGAAGATCATCGTTTGCCAAGTTCCCGCAGGGTGGCCAGCGCAAGATCGGGCTTGTTGGAAATGATCGCATCGACGCCGCATTCGACGCATCGGCGCATGGCGGCCGGATCATCGACAGTCCATACGGCGCAGGTTTTTCCCGCGGCGTGGAACGCCGCGACACGTTCCGGAGTGAGGGAGTCGAAATTAATGTTGAATCCGGCCACGCCAATGGCATTGCCGAAAGCGAGGAACTGGGGCCAGCGATTCGGATCGTCCTTGTCGTCATTGCCGAGGAACTCGGTGCGCAGTTCTGGCGCCTCGGACAGCGCAATCACGCAGGAGACGGGCGAGAAGGACTGAATGACGATCTGGTCTTTCATGCGGCGGGCGCGGACCGCCTTGACGGTCTTTTCCGTCAGTTCCAGCGTGGGTGTGCGCGAGTCTCTAATCTGGCCCATGAGCGTGCCGAGGAGCGCTTCGCGCGATCCCCGGTGGCTGGAAACGGTTTCGGCCATTTTGGCGATGAGCAGTTTGTCCGGGGCATCGCTCTTGATTTCGATATAGACGCCGATGCGTCCTTTTGCCAGCGCCAGTGCCTCGTCGAGGGTGGGGATGCGTTCGCCCGCAAAATCCTTCGAGAACCAGGCGCCCGCATCGGCCTGCTTTATCTCCGCCAGCGTCATCGCGGGCACGGTCTTCTTGATGCCCGCCACGCGCTCGAGGCTGCCGTCATGGATGACGGCGAGCTGTCCGTCCCTGGTAAGGTGGCAGTCCAGCTCGAACCAGTCCGCCTTCAGTTCGGCGGCTTTGGAAAAGGAAGCCAGTGTGTTTTCCGGCGCATAGGCGCTTGCGCCGCGGTGGGCGATTACATCGACCATGTCTTTGGGTGCTCCTGCGTGGAATGTCGTCGCACAGCCTGACACCAGCAGGAGGCCAAGCGGCAGATGGAGGAACTTCCTCACGGCAAAACCCTCATTGATACGTTATTGCGAGTTGATCACGGTTTCGGGGCAAGCCGGGATTCGGTGAAGAAAGGACTGAGAAGACGGGGCAGGCGGGACGCCTGCGGTATGTATCGCCGCCGTCCCGGCGGCCTTGTGCTTCGCTTCGCCCGCGACGAGCGCTTTACAATGTCCTCGTTCCTGCCTCACAGCGCGCCGGCAGTCTGGGGCGCGAGTTGATAGGTCACGCGCACCTTTGCGGTGCAGGAAAGCTGCGGCACCTCGCCCGGTGCTTCGACCGGCGCATCCGACCAGGTCAACTCGGTGATTTCGGCTTCCTGCACGGAATAGATGGCGCTTTTAAGCGCAAAGGCCAGCGATTCCGCGGCCGCATAGGCGTTTTCTGTTGCTTTGTTTACGGCCTGCGTGGCGGCGGTGTCGCTTTCGGCGGGTTGAAACTTCGGTGCTTTGAGCGCCGCGCCGAGGGCCGTGGTCATTGCTGAAATCTTGTCGTACAGTGTGGCGAATCCGACCGGGCCGGTGGCGGCCGCATTAAAAGGGGTCATGGCAAAACGCGCCACCACCCCGCCGCACACGGTCTTCTGGTCGGTCTGTGAGATTGTTCCGGGGACGGTCTGGACCTCAAGGGGCTGCACGTCTCCGCCGCGCAGGGATTCCTGCGCCTGGATTACGAAGGCGGCGCATTTCTCCGAGGAGGTTTTGAGGTCGCTTTCCTTGAAAGTCTTGGTCAGGGTGAACTCGACCGTGGCGGGTGTGGCGTACAGGGTTGCCGTGCCGCTGTTCACGACGACCGGCTGTTCCGCGGCGTATGCCGGCGCGGCGGCGGCGAGGCATGCCGCAAGGCACGTCACTGCAAGAGTCATGGCACGCATTGCATGCACCTCCCGGTGCCGGCACCGCGCGGGCGGGGTCAGAGTGCGGGGCACAGCGCCCGCAATTCCGCCTCGTCCGGCTGCCGGCCGTATTCGGACACCTCAAACACTTCTGCAAATTGAACGTCATCACCGCGGGCGCCATACCAGCGGCGGAGCGCCCCGCGGTGGCTTTCCGCCGCCCAGTTGAGCCAGGGCGAGTAGTACTGTTTCAGAAACGCAAGGCGCGCTTCCGGGTCTGACGCGGGCGGCACTTCGTCCGCCCGCCCGTCGAGCCAGGGGAGCCATTCGTAAAACTGTGATTCCATGGCGTCGAGCAGGGCCCACTTGCGGTCCATGGCCGCATCGACATCAACGGGCAGGTCCGCGCGGACGGGCGCGGGGCGCGTGAAGCGGTCCATCATATTCAGGAAGATCGGATTGCGGCGCAGCGCGGGTGTTTCGGCGCAGAAATGCGGCACCGTCACCATGAACGCGGCATCCTGCAGCAGGAGTCCCGCGTAGCGGTGGTCGGGGTGATAATCGACAGAGCGGTGGCCGAGCACAACATCGGCCTTTGCTTCGCGGATAATCCGCACGAGGCGCTTTCGCGCGTCCAGCGAGGGTTCCAGTTCGCCGTCGCGAAAACTGAGGATGCGCGAGGTGTACTTGCCCCGGCGGGCCGCCTCCTGTACTTCCGCGGCGCGGAGCGGGGCGAGCCTGTCGGGCGGAACCACATGGTGGCCGATGCGTCCGTCGGTGAGCGACACGGACCAAACCTGGTGGCCCTGCGCGGCCCAGAGGGCCAGCGAAGCGCCCGCATAGAATTCCGGATCGTCCGGATGCGCCCCAATGCAGACGATGTTCATGGTGGCGGCCCTACTTCACGAAATTGATGCGCACGGGATTGCTCAGCAGTTCCGTGTGCTGGTCGGACTGGGCGGTCTTGGGGTCAATGCCCGCGGCGGGCGAGTCCGGCGGCATGAGATATGCGTCGAAACGGGCATAGACCAGCATGCTGTCGGGCGGGGCGGTAAGGCCCTGCAGTACGTCGAAATCGCACT
>CAZOMH010000642.1:0-3038 GCA_964580415.1 uncultured Nitrospirales bacterium | reverse complement strand
CGTAAGCCACCTGCAGCGCTCTTACGGCTATTTCCTGTTTGACATGGACACGCCGCTCCTCGACGAGGTTTCCACGAACTTTGCAAAGGTCGCAAATGCCTGCGACATCGACATGGTTTATTTCGACGGGTCGGAACGCCTTCAGGGCGACCACTGGTACTACAACGCCCGGATGCACAAGGCCTTTTTCGACAAACTGGCCCGCAAAGACATTCTTATGCAGGCCAGCAGTTACAGCCACTATTCGTGGCATATCCTCGCCCGGAGCGCTTCCGCCGACGGGCACGGCGACCTCAAGGGATACCTCGACGAGCGGTCCGCATGGCTCGATGCGTTCAAACGCGACGCTATGCCGCTCGACATCGGCTGGTACTACGGTTACGACGCTTCCTGCACGCCCGACATGTATGAATATGTCCTCGGCGCAAGCGTCGGCTACGACTCGTCCGTCTCGTTTCAGGTGTCTTTGGATGCGGCGTCCAAACATCCCTTTACCGGCGAGATACTCGACCTCATCGCACGCTATGAGCGGCTGCGCCTGTCGGGCCGGGTTCCGGAAGACATGCGGGCCCGTTTGCGCATTGATCCGGCGCTTGCCGGGCAGAAGACGCCGGAAGAGCGCGATGCCCTCCTTGGCCAGCGCCGCGAATACCGGCTCGTGCAGAAGGACGGAACGGATGTTTTCCAGCGCGTCGCGTATGCGCCGTGGCACGAGATCGCCTCCGCCGATGCCGTCGCGCAATCATGGCCGGTGCATGTGCCGGGCGGTCCCGCACTGGCCGGCGTCCAAATCCATGCCGAGCCGGGGCCATGGTCTGACGCGGGCCCCTCCTATCACGCCGCGGCGGCGCTGACCCTGGAATCGTTCGATGATCTTGCGCCCTACCTCCGGGACGGAAAGGATCGAAAGAACGTCGCGGACCTGTCCGGCGGGACATTTGGCGCCACTTTTCCGGGGGTCTCGCACCGGATCGGCATCAGCGAAGAGGACGCGAAGGAAGGGGGGCATTGTGCGGTATACACCGCGGAGAGCACGCCGGAGACCGCCAACGGCTGGTCCGTGTTTGGCAGGAGCTTCAGCCCGCCGCTCGACCTGTCCCGGCACAAGGCAATAGGTTTTTGGCTGCGCGGCGACGGCAACGGCGGACTGTTCAAGCTCCAGCTTCTTGACGGCGCGAAAGCGGCGGACTTCTATGTCGCGAACGATTATTCGGGCTGGCGCTATCAGCAACTGCCCCGCCCCCGGACCGACCCGATTGATTACAGCCGGGTCGGCACGCTGAATTTCTACTACAACGGACTGCCCGCCGCGACGACCGTGACCTGCGCGATTGATGATGTGAAAGCGCTGCCCGCCGTGGACACGCAGTCGCTGGCGGACCCGTGGGTGGAGATTGCCGGACACCGCTTTGCGTGGAAGGGCGAACTGGCAGCCGGCCAGTATCTCTTCCTGTGGCCGGGAGAGGCCTCCAGGCGGTATGGTCCCGCGTTTGCCGAACCGGCAACCGGTCCCGAGACGGTTCCAACGGTCACCATCCCCGAAGGTGACCACACCGCCCGGTTCGGCCATGCCGGACCGCTGGCTTCGCCTGTCCGCGTGCGGATTACGCTCCAACTGCCGGAACGCCACGAGATTCCCTGAGCGGAAAATCCGCGGGGTGTTGTCCTGTTCTGACCGGGTGGCGATTACCGGCACACGCCCGGCACGCCCGGGCCGGCACGTCATGTTTCCACGCCCATAACATTCTCATTTTCGACTCCGCCAAGTGGGCGGAACCTTCCGCAACGCGATTCACGCCAGTGCCGAACAACTTGCGCGGGACAACGGGCTGGAGATCGAATACGTTTGATGTCGTCCTTTGCCGAAATCGGATGTGTTTCCATATTCGACGACCTCCTTCGCCTCTTTACCGAAGATACGGCTCTGAATTTCTAGCACTTTTCTTGCATTCATGGTTCTTTATACGCCCTCATTTTTTGACATACGGCAATCATTGGCGCTATTATGTTGTTCAGCTTAATGAACAGGTGATTGCGCAAGTACGCAATCCGGACAGGTATGCATATGAATGTCGTTGAGCTTATCCTAACAGCAGTATTGGTCGCCGTGGCCGCCACGGTGGTGGGAAGCTATGTTTTTCGGGCATTGCGGGCAGAGGAGAACGACTGCGGCTGCTGCGGCGGATGTCCCGGCCACAGTTCCCGGGGGTGCTGTTCTGTGTGCCGGGGGGAGAAGCCATGAAAACGGCGGTTCGCACTCTGTTTGACCTGGTGAGCGGCGACACCGCTCGCATCGTGCGCATCCGCAACACCGGTGCCAGGGGTATCCGCCAGCGCCTGCTGGACATGGGCATTACCAAGGGAACCGTGGTGCGGGTGGAACGGCACGCACCGATGGGTGACCCGGTTGAAATCGCCATACTCCATTACCGGCTGGCGCTGCGCATGAGCGAAGCCCGCGAAATCGAAGTGGAACCGGTGGAATCATGAACGCCCCCCGCCTGCCGGGCCCCGCGCATCCCGCGGAACCTGTCCGCAGGCAGGTGATCGCCATCGCCGGCAATCCCAACGCGGGCAAAACCAGCCTGTTCAACCGGCTTACCGGCGCCTCCCGGCAGGTGGGCAATTATCCCGGCGTGACCGTGGAGCACAAAGAGGGCATTATCCGCCGCGGAGACCGCCGTATTCCGGCGGTAGATCTGCCCGGCACCTATTCACTCACCGCCTATTCACTCGAAGAGCGGGTCGCGCGCGATTTTATCGTGGAAGAACAGCCGGCGCTGGTGTTGGACGTGGTGGATGCGTCCAATCTGGAACGCAACCTCTATCTTGCGGTGCAGCTCATGGAAATTCGGGTGCCGCTGGTCATCGCGCTGAACATGATCGACGTGGCCGAAAACCGGGGCATCCGCATAGACACGGCGCGGTTGTCGCTGCTGCTCGGCGTGCCCGTGGCGGCCACGGTCGGCAGCCGCGGCCGCGGCGTGGACGAACTTGTGGAAGTATGCACCGATGTGCTCGACGGCAAACGGAACGCC
>CAZOMH010000641.1:0-3045 GCA_964580415.1 uncultured Nitrospirales bacterium | reverse complement strand
GCTACACGACGCGTGACATGCACCGCTGCCAGGTGATGGCGCGCATTGTGGCGCAAGTCTACAACTGGTGGACCATCTATGCCGGACTGGCCATGCCCGAGCGGCACGCCGAGGCCATCACCAGTCGCCCGCTGTTGCTGTACGCAGTGGGCAGACAGGTGCGGCACGCCGGAAAGACCGTGCTGCTTCTGACAAGCACCCATGCAAAGGCGCAGGCAGTGGAGCGCTCCCTCAAGGCCGTCGCCGACTTCCTCGATTACATCAGGACAACTGCGCGGCAGTTGGACTGGACTGAACGCTGGCGGCTCATTTTGGACCGGGCTTTTGCACGATTGCTGTGCCGAGAACGTCCAGGCACCGGCCCACCTTTGTCCGCACCAGGCTGAGCTGGCATCCTGCCGGCAAAACTCTTGACAAATTCGGGCCCGAAAGGGAGCCGAAATGAGCCTCTACTGCTTTTTCTAGGTTGAAGTGCGCCAAGGGCTTTGGCGGTGCGCCAAAACGCATGGACAGGCATGGCTGTTGCGTCAGGGGCGCTTGGAAGGGGATGAATGTCAGGCTTGGTTTGCGCAGAGGGACCGCATTCGTTCGGGATGGCCGGCCTCGATCCATCCGACGGCGAGGGCGAGCATGATGACCAGGGCGAATGCGGTTCGGAGGGTCATCTTCTTGACACCGCGGATGTAGTGGCGCTCGAACCCGAAGCTGACATCGAGGCGGCTGTTGACGCGCTCGACGGCGGAGCGGCGGTCATAGTGCCTTTCCCAGGAGGGGGTGTGGCGCGGAAGGGGGACGAAGGTGCGCCTGTTGGTGTCCAGGGGGATGCGGACGATGCGCCCGTGTTCGGTGTGGTGTCCGCCGTTGCACAGTTCCCGCTGGGGACAGGGCCAGCCCTTGACGGCGGCGGGGCACCGGTACTTCAGACAGGCGCGGTCGGCCTCGAACCCCTCGAAGACCATCGGGGTGTAGTTGTTCTTCTCTTCGGGCCGGTCGTCGTGGCGGCGGCACAGGACCTCTCCCGCCTCGGTGTGGAAGATGGTGTCGACGCGGCCGGGATACAGCGGCCGGGGCAGTTCGGGCTCGTCCTTCCACAGGCGGCGCGCGTCGATGACGGGCTTGATGCCGTAAACGTCAAAGAGGTCCTTGAGGTTGTCTTCGGCGTCGTAGGCCATGTCGGCCGCCAGTGACCGGGCCTGCCCCGCCACTTCGGGATGCCGTGCGTCCAGGTTTTCCACCAGCGGCAGCAGGTGGGGGGAGTCGTTGGCGCTGGCCCTGGTGACAATGTAGCCCAGCGGAAGCTCGTACACGGCGTCGATGATGAGATGGATCTTGTAGCCGAACCAGTGCCTGATCTTCTCCCAGGCGGTCCCGTCCTGGCGCACGCCCTTGTAGGTCTTCGCTCCCCAGTCCGCGTCCGTGTCGCGGCGCCCGTCCGGGCCGGTCTTGTCGGTGGGCTTGCCGTGGCTGTCCACTCCCTTGCTGTCCACGGCCAGATGGGTGCCCAGGTCGGGCAAGAGGACGCGCAGCCGCCCGACCAGGGCGTCGAACATCGCGTCCACGTCCGCCTGGTGCGCGATCAGCTTCTGGAACAGCCGCGTGTACACCCAGGACGGCGGGACCGCCCCCATGCCCAGCAGGGAATCGAACCCGCACACCTGGCGCAGCTCCGCGTTGCGCATCATTTCTCGCCGCAGGCTCTGCACGCTCGCGTGCTGGAATACGACCCCCGCGACCAGGCTGTTCCAGACGGCCCGCAAGGGGTAATCGTCCCGCCTTCCCTTGCGTTCCACTTCCAGCGCCAGCATGAGCGCCTCGTCCGGCAGCGCCTCCAGCACGCGCCGCAGCCGGTCCATGTCCGACGCGGCGTCCACCTGCTCCCATGAGAACAGCCCCGGCTGGTGTATAATCGCCATTGTAACGCCCTCCTTTGCGGTTGTAGTTGGACAGCTATCTATACTACAATCACACTGCGGGGGCGTTACACGCTTTTGCCCAATATTCGGGGGGGATTTTCCCTCAGACGAGCCTGTCTTCGGCCTGCGCGAGGCCGTTTCCCCACTTGGCCCGGGGTAAACCCAAAAGCCCCGTCCACGTAAAGGCATACAGACACACACGGTTAGCCATTTCGCAAATGCCTCCTTTTATGAGAGTGTGGCCCGTATGGTATACTTTTTCTCATGAAATCGTTGAAGTTGCTCTTGGTTAACGTGGGCCTGCGCACGTTTTCCAATTTCTGGCTGGTACCTCCGATGGGTGTGCTGTCTCTTGCGGCCTATCTTCGCCAGAAGTTCCCCATGGAAATCCGGGTCGTAAACCAGCGGCTCGACAACTCTACCGCTGACGAACTGGCCCGCCAGGCCGCCGAGTTCGGTGCTGACATTGTCGGCCTGTCCGCCTTGACGACCACGGCCTGCCTGTTGCCCGAGATAACGCAGAAAATGCGCGCAGCCCTGCCCGGCGCCTTTATCGTACTTGGCGGCCCCCACGTCTCGGCCGCGAACGATAATGTGCTTGACGGCATCGAGGTCGATGCCGCCGTTTCCGGCGAGGGGGAGCTCCCGTTTGAACTTCTGATCCGGGCAAAATTCGAGGGCGACGGCACGCTCGACGCCGTGCCGGGCCTCATCTGGCGGGACAAAGACGGCGCGGTCGTGCATAATGCGGGCGGCCCGCTGTTCATCGAGGACCTCGACACCCTGCCGATGCCCGCGTATGATCTGATCGATTTGCCGGCCTACTGGCGCCACAAGACGATCGTTCCCATGCTCTACCGCCGGTATGCGGCGCTGGTGACCACTCGCGGCTGCCCGTACCACTGCATCTGGTGCCACAACATCTTCGGGAAGAAGGTGCGGATGCATTCTCCGGAGCGCATTGTCGAAGAAATGGTCTTTCTGAACAAGGCGTACGGCGTGAGTGATTTCGAGATTCTCGACGACACGTTCAATTTCGACGGGCGTCACGTGATCGACTTCTGCGAACTGCTCAACCGCCGCAATCTCAAGTTCAAATGGTCGATTCCCAACGGCATGCGGGGCGACATCC
>CAZOMH010000640.1:0-3046 GCA_964580415.1 uncultured Nitrospirales bacterium | reverse complement strand
TATCGTTTCACTATCAGGGCAGTGTTCACGGGTGTTTTGGGTTTTAACCTTCCAGACATGGGGAGCAGTGCAATGCACAGCATGCGGCTGACCTTTCTGACCGTATCCATTCTTTTCGTTCTGACCGCTGGCGTGATCCATTTTGGGTGCGCCCCGGCAACACCCGGCACTCCTCCGGCCGGTGCGCCCGCGGCACCACCGCCAACACCGAAGGAAACGCCTCAGCCGGAACCGCAACCGACGATTCCGCCGGTCACGGACAACGTTCAACCGGCGGCACCCGCCGGACAAGTGAACCTTGTGGGCGTGTATCCGCTGCCGGGAGCGAACGTTGAGAAACAGGTGATTCTGTACCTGAGCGAACCCGTGGTGTGTCCGCAGGACGCCAACGGCAATGAACTTGCCCCCGTAAACCTGGAGCCCAGGGAGGTCAGGGTCAACTACACGGTCAAGGACAATTACATTGCCTTGGACCTGGCCGATGGACTCAAGGACCTGCCCGTCAGTTTCGTCAGCGTCACGCTGAACCCGGGCCTGAAATCCGCCTCGGGAAAGAAACTGGACCCGGCCACCGTGCCGGTGCTGTTGCCGACGGGCAGGGAAGGCGGGCTGGCGATTAACACCTGCACCGTGGCTGACGGCGGACTGGCCGCGAACCTGACCGGTCCGTTCCCGGCCGCTTCCGTGCTGGGGAAGCACTATGCGTGGGCCGTAACCGATGTAAAAGGCACGCCGCTCACGGCCGAACTCAAACCCGAGCAGGACAGTTCCGCCAAGTTCTCCGTGACGGCGGCCGGCATCACGTCCGCCGCACTGCCGGTTACGCTTACCTTCACCCGCAAGGGCGACTCGGCGGGGCCGCTGGATGCATGGCTGCCTCCGGCGATGAAGGTCACGCTGCCGCAGGGCAAACCCGTTTCAATTGCCAGCGCTGAATGGGTCAAGTCGGAAGGGGAAACTCGGGACACGCTCAAGGTCACGCTGTCGGCAAGTGTCAAGACGGCGGACCTGCTCAAGCAGTTGAAGGTGACCCGGGAAGACAACAAGAATTCCGTGGGGGTTTCGCTTTCCGGTGAAGCCCCCGACGGCGGCCGGGGCAACGCCATCAGCGTCACCCTGGATGCGGCGGCGCTGGGCGACGCAAAGCGCATTGTGCTGGAAGTCGCGCCGCCTTTCGTGGTGAAGGATGGCTATCTTCTTGAGCCCCTGCAGCAGACGGTTGAGTCCATCACGGCCGAGCAGCAGGCGGCACAAAACGGAAGTGAGCCGGAAGACAAGGTGCTGCACAGCACCTGGCAGTACTGGAACCAGGCGGGGCTCGAGGGGCTGCGCTACCAGATGAATTTCAATGCGCCGGTGGACCCCGAGGCACTGCGCAAGGTGCTGACCGTCAGTCCGGAGACACCCAATCTTTCGGTGAAAACCAGCGGAGACTCCATCACGATCTCCGGCAACTGGAAAACGGGCCAGCAGTACCAGATCAGCATCGGCGACACGCTCAAGAGCGTGGACGGCAGACTGCCCATCCAGGGCGGAGGATTAAGCATCAACACGGAACCGGCACCCAAGGTGCTGGCCGTCGGCCTCAACCTTCCGTCGGGACGCTTTTACATCGCGCGCAAGGACCTGGGTCCGCTGCCGCTGGCGGCGCGCAACATCACCGAGGCGACCATACGGCTGTCCCGCCTGTTCCCGTCGAACATTGCGCAGGCCGCGAACGAGATGAACGACGGCAAGACCTACGGCTATTTCGACGAGCAGTACACCGAACCGCTGGCCAAGAAGGACATCAAGTTCCCGGACACGCCGGACACGCTGAACACCGTGCCGATGAATGTGGACGAACTGATGCCGGCCGACAAGCGGGGTGTGTTCACGCTGCACTCGGAATCGAAAGGCCGCGAGTATGACACAAAAATCCTGCTTTGGACGGATATCGGCCTGGTGTCCCACTTCAAAGACGACGAACTGATCGTCTTCGCCCACAACCTGTACACGCTGGAGCCGCTTGTGGGGGCCAAGGTGACCGCCTACTCCTCCAAATCACAGGTTATCGCCACGGCAGAGACGGACGCATCGGGCACGGTCCACTTCTCGGGCATCGAGCCGCGGCTGGGCAGGCCGACCGTGGTGGTGGCCGAGACGGCCAACGACGCGACCTTCCTGACGCTGACCCCGCGCGAAGAAGACAATACGCCCTTCAAGGAGAGCATGCCCAAGTTCGACAAGGACGGGTATGATGCGTACATCTACCTCGACCGCAACCTGTACCGTCCCGGCGAGACCGTGCATGCGCGGTGGATCGTGCGGACCCACGTCACCGACGCCGCAGCCAACGTGCCGCTGCTCTTCCAGGTGCAGAACCCGAAAGACCGGCTGATGCAGTCGATCCCGGTCACGCTGTCCGAACTGGGCACGGGCGGGTTTGAACTGAAAACCGAGAAGCCGTTCCAGACGGGCAAGTACACGGTGGAACTGCGCGTGCCGGGATCGAAAGAGCCCATCGGCACGGCCTTCTTCAACCTGGAAGAGTTCGTGCCGAACCGCATGAAGGCGACCGTGACGGTCGACAAGGCGCTCTGGAAACCCGAAGAGGCGGTGAATATCGGCGTGAAAGCGGAGAATCTCTACGGCGGCGCGGCGGCCAACCGCTTGTCGGAAGCGCTGATCATCCTGCGGCCGGGCGAGTTCAAATCGGACAAATGGCCGGGGTTCTCGTTCACCAACGATGACAAGCTGGAACCCATTCTGGAGAAGCTGGGCCAGCAGCAGACTGACGGGGAAGGCAATGCCCGGTACTCGTTCAAGTACACGGCCCGTGACAATGTGACCACGCCCCTCAGGGCGTCGGTGCGGGGCATGGTGTTTGAACTGGGCGGGCGCGAAGTGCGCGCAAAGACGGACGCGGTGGTGTTTCCCGCGCCGATAGCGCTGGGCCTGGGCGTGGTGCCCGTGGCCGGACAGGCGGCGGCGGAAGTGTCCGTGGCGGCCATCACGTCCGACGAGGTGCCTGCGGCGCTGGAACAGGTCAGCGTTGCCCTGGAAC
>CAZOMH010000639.1:0-3049 GCA_964580415.1 uncultured Nitrospirales bacterium | reverse complement strand
GACGGCGGTTCAAGTTCCATCGCTTAGCCACAGACAACAACCGCGATAATCTCTAATTTCAGTATTCCGTCCGGTCAATGACAGTCTGCTTCAACACGGGGGAAAGACGGTTGAAGTATTCTGCATAGCCGCCAATACGTACCACCAGATCTCCATGCTTCTCCGGGTGCGCCAGCGCATCCAGCAGTTCCTCCCGGGAAGCACAGGTGATCTGCAGCTGTACCCCGCCCCGGGCGAAGAAAGCCTGTACCATGGGTTTGAGCAGCGTGGACAGGTGTTTTTTTTGCATGCGCAGGTTGGTGACGGGTGTGCCCAGCACCTTGCCCAGCCGCAGGGACGCAACACTGTTCAGCATGGCTGTTGGGCCGTTCACATCCCGACCACTGACGGCACCACAGGAGTCACAGAGGGGGTCGCCCGCTGCCCGCCCGTCCGGGGTGGCACGAATGCCGTGCCCTGCTTGTTCGTAGGTGGTGAACTGGTTGGAAACGGGGAAATACCGGCCGCCGGGCGTGCAGGTGTGTGTTTCAAAACGACCGTAGATCCGGGAGGACAGCGCACCTGCAATCCGGTTGGCGGCGGGGTCGTCGTTGCCGTGCTTGGGACAGGCGGCGCACTGGGCCAGGAATAGGGGGTCACGGTCATCCAGCAGACGGGTGAACAGTTCCGGGGTGTAGAGTCTGTCCGCAAAAACCAGCTTTTCGATAACGGCCATGGAGTCGATGACGTTGATCAGGCCCGCTACATTGATGACACTCCAGTTGTACCGGGCGCCACCGGCGTTGAAATCGATCTGTTTGTCAATGCAGTCATCGACAAACAGGGTGCGGATGGGCTGCGGACGATGGCGCGCACGGGTGCGGCGGTGTTCTTCCAGGATGGCACAGACTTCATCGATAGCCTGTTCCGCTTCTGTGGCATAACCGTCCATGAAACTCTCGAAGGAAACGTAGTCTCCCATGTGGTCCCGGAAGAAGCGGTCAAAAATCAGGGCAGCGTTCAGTCCGGCGTCGTCAGAACCCACGTTGGAGAGCCCTTCGATCATGGTTTCCGTGCATCCGCCAAAGGCCAGATAATAGAGGTCCTCCTCACTGACCTGGGGCAGACGGGCACCGATCTCCCGCTTGTAGGAGTCCCAGTTGTAGAAGGCAGGCTGGCCACAGCTCGTACCGATGGACGCATACGCCGCTTCCCAGACTTCCTTCGGCATGTCTTCCGTAACCAGCAGCTGAATGGATGGACGGCGTGAATGCCGCGCGGCACGGATGCACTGTACGGTAAGTCCGTTGTACCGGGGACCGAGAGGCTGCGACCAACCGTTGTTGGCATCCACATGGGTGTACATCTCATGGATCAGGTCTGTTACATCTTCGCCTTTCCAGTAAGGCAGCAGTCCCCGGTCCAGTCCTCCCAGGTCGTCACATCCATCCACATAGTAGAGAAAGTTCCAGGCTACCAAGGCTTCGTTAATGTTCCGTGGCCTGTGGTTGGGTACCCATTCCAGGGCGTTCACCAGCGGTTCAGGGGCCGCCGCTTCCCGCAGATAGGACACACACCGTTGTCGGAGCACTTCGATCCCGTCCAGCAGCATGCTCATGGCTTGCCGGAAATCCCCCTCCGGCAAGGCATCGACCCGGGCACGATAGCCGTCCAGCCCATCGGACAGAATCCGGCGGAAATTGATGAAGGAATGGGTGTAGCCATCGCCGCCGACCGTGTGGGGTGTGCGGATGGGGGCCACCTTGGCCGATTCCGCCTGGAGTAGCTCCACCGCTTCCGGCACTTTCCGGCCGATGGCACCCAGGTTCATGGACGAGGTGAAGGAGTACTCCGGCTTGGCGCCCAACGGGGTACAGCCGGCAAAGGAGCATCCGCAAGGGTAGAGGCTTCCGCCATCATACGGGGGCAGATTGGCGACCCGGAAAAATTCCGCCGTAGCATGAGAATAGCGCCAGAGCGGTGTCCTGCCCGGGTTCTCGAGCAAAGCAGCCGCATAGACCTCGCCGGCCTTCCGCAGTCTGGTTGCTACAGTATCCATGATTTCATCCAGCCCGTTTTCCGCGTTCGTCCCTGGTGCCCGGCCCTGATCCTCTACGGCTTCGGTTCAGACGGGCGCTTGGCGTCACACTTCGCCATGGCGGCATCGAGGGCGTCGAGACGGAACTTCCGTGTGACCGGTACCCCGTTAGGCAACCTCTACGGGACTACTCGGCTCTCGTGCATGCGAAGGTTGGCATCAGCAACGCGTTCAATTTCCGATACTGTTGGAAACACGCCTCATAGGTGCGGACCTGATCGCCCGGTTCGACCCGAAAGGACACACGGACCATTTGCGAGACGGCCTGCTCCGGGCTTTCCACGTCTCCCGCGGCGACTGCCGCCAACATGGCGGCTCCGAGTGCGGTGGCCTCCGCGCATTCCGTCACGATGACCGGAAGATTCAGCACGTCCGCCTTGATCTGAAGCCAGAGCCGGCTTTTTGAGGCGCCCCCCAGCGAGCGGATTTCCCGGATGTCCGCGCCCAGACTGCGAAGCGCTTCCACATTGTCGCGCATCAGGTAGGCGACGGATTCCATGATCGCCCGTGCCCAGTGCCCTCGCTTGTGGGCAAGTGTCATGCCGTAGGCGACCCCTCGGGCCGCCGGATTGCAGACCGGCGACACGGCTCCGGCAAAATGCGGCAGAAGCACCAACCCGTCGCTCCCGGCCTTGACCGCCGCCGCGCATTCGTCGCACGCCCGGTATGACATCCCGCTTGCGAATTCATCCCGGAAATGTTTCAGCAGCATTCCGGCGGTCGGCGCCCACGGAAGCAGCACAAAGGAGTCCCGCGCAAAACAGAGATACGTTCCCAGCATGCGATCATCATCATAGACCAGCGACGGAAACGAGGCGCAAAGCGCCAGCGCGCACCCCGTTGTTTCCGAGATCATCCCGTTTCCGACGCATCCGCTTCCCAGATTTCCGCAGACATGGTCGAGTGGCACCGCGGCGACCAGGGTTCCTGGTACAATCACGGAATCGTTGGGCAAGCAGGGACCGATGGTTT
>CAZOMH010000638.1:0-3052 GCA_964580415.1 uncultured Nitrospirales bacterium | reverse complement strand
CGGAACGCGGCCATGAAATCTGGCTGGTGGGGAGGAAAGGGTATCCCTTTCTGACCAGCAAGCACGGCGGCGCCCAGGTTGCGCGGCATTCCCTGCCCCTGCGCGGCGAGTTTGACCTTTACAGCGCCTGGCGGCTGGCCCGGCTCTGCGCTCGCGAACATATCGATATCATTCATGCCCACAGCAGCCATGCGCACGGCATCGCCGTGCTGGCGGGCTGCTTTCCGGGAAAGGCCGCGCCCAAGATTGTTGCGGCCCGCCGGGTCAGTTTTCCGCCCAAATCCCACCGGCTCAACCGTTGGAAATACGCCCGGCCCGACCGCATCGTCTGCGTGTCCGACAAGGTCGCCGAAGTCATGCGCGAATTTGGCACTGTGGAAGCGCGGCTTACCGTTGTTCACAGCGCCGTCGATCTCGCCCGGGTCAACGTCGATCCGCTGCCCCGCGCCGAAATGGGCGTGCCCGAACACGTTCCCCTCGTCGTTTCCGCCGGCTCGCTGGTCGGCCACAAGGACCACGCCAACCTGCTTGATGCTTTTGCCGCCGCCCACAAGACCATTCCCGATCTGTGGCTCGTTATTGCCGGCGACGGGCCCCTGCGCGCCGATCTGGAAAAGCGGGCCGCCCACCTGGGCATTGCCAGCCGCGTCCGCTTTCTCGGCCAGCGCAAAGACGCGCCCCGTGTCATCCGTGCGGGCACCGTCTATGTTTCCTCGAGTTGGTCCGAGGGACTCGGCACCTCTATTCTGGAGGCGCTTGCGGCCGGGACTCCCGTTGTGGCAACCCGCGCGGGCGGTGCCGGCGAGATGGTTTTCCCCGGCCGCACCGGCTGGCTTGTGCCCGTGCATGACGATGCCGCCCTCGGCAAGGCCCTCCTGGACTGTCTCCAGCATCGCGACGAGGCCCTGCGCATGGCCGCCGGGGGACGGCGTCTGATCGAGGCGGAATTTACCGCGCCCCGCATGGTGGAGCGCACCCTCGAAGTCTATGCCCAGTTGTTGAAAGAACCAACCCGCGGAGCAAGCGCGCCTTGAACGACGTGACCGTACTGATTCTTGTGCCCAACGCCCGCGACCGCATCGAGCGCTGCCTCGAAAGCGTCCGCTGGGCCGACGATATCTTTTGCGTCGTCGATCCCAAGTGCGGCGACGGTTCCGACGGGGTTGCCCGCAGTGCCAGCAGCCACGTGGTTGTTCACGAGTATGTAAACGCCGCCGCCCAGCGCAACTGGGCGCTCCCCCAAATCACCACCGAATGGACCCTCGTTCTCGACGCCGACGAATTCCTCTCCGACCCGCTTATCGGGCGCGTCAAACGCATTGTCAAGGACCCTTCCAGCCTCGACGGTTACGATATTCTGCGCCATTCCTACTTTTTCGGCAAACTCATCAGGCACTGCGGCTGGCACCACGACTACAACCTGCGCCTCTTCCGCACCGCCAGGGGCCGCTATCTTGACCGGCGCGTCCACTCCAGGGTGGTTGTCGACGGCACTGTCGGCAAGATTGACGAGGTCATGTATCACGACACCTACCGTACCTTTGAGGAGTACTTCAACACCTCCATGCGCTTTACCACTTGGGGCGCCCAGGACGCCTATGACAGCGGCAAGCGCACCCGCCTCATCGACCTCACCCTGCGTCCTGTCCAGAAGTTTTTCAAAATGTACATCTGGCGGATGGGCTTTCTCGACGGCTACCACGGTGCCGTGCTCTGCGGTTTGTCCGCTTTCAGCGTGTTTCTAAAGTACGCCAAGATATGGAACCTCCAGCGCACCAACGCCCCCAAACCCCCGGTCGGCGAATAGCAGGGGAGAGGGTAAGCCGACGGCGGCTGTCCCACATTCTTGAGTGCGGTGGCCATGCCACCGCTTTTTTTCCGCCGGGGCCGTGCCCCGGTGCCCCGTGCGGAAGCACGGCTTCCACTCGAAACAAAACGGCATGCATCCTACCGTATGCGCGTTGTTCCCATGGCGCCCGCCCTTGTGGCGGGCATCAAGTCGGGAGGGATGCTCCGGTCTTTGCGGGAGTGACAGGCGCTCCCAGCAGCGCCTGACCTTTCGGCCGCGGCAAGACCGCCGCTCCCGGTCATGTCCGCGTCAGGACATATGTGGCCACCAGGTAAGCTTCACCCATAACCGTTCCGGAACATGCCGTCAAGAACAACCCCAGTTTCATCTCCGCCCAGAAGTCGTCCCAATATTCCCCGTCCAGCAACGACCAGAAATCGGGCTTGATCCAGAACCAAATGGCGTCAATAAACTCCTGCGCATCCCGGTAGAACAACCGGTAGAGCAGGTAGTACGCGGGTATATTGACCACCGCCAGCGACAAAACAAGCACGGTATGCGGGGACATCGGCAAGCCTCCCAAATTGGGCATAACCATAATACTGCCCCCCAATCGCCTTCAAATTTCCAATCCCATACATCCCGTTCCTCCCATTATTGCCCATGCCCCCGGCCGGTGTTCCGCCCTGAACCCGTCCCGCGAAAAACGTTTGCATCCCTGCCCTGCCGTTTGTTATGCTACGCGCCCCGTTACGTTTATACGCTATAAGTCGATTGGTGTGTCTTGGCTTGACCAGGAGGATAGCCTTGTGAGTACCTATTTCCCCAAGTTGGGGGACGTGAAGAAGGAATGGCATCTGATTGATGCCACCGGCAAGTCCATGGGCCGGATTGCCGTCGAAGCGGCCAAGCTGCTGCGCGGCAAGCACAAGCCCCAGTTTACGCCGTTTCTGGACTGCGGCGACAATGTGGTCATTATCAACGCCGAAAAGATACTGATCACCGGCGGAAAACTGACCAAGAAGATATATTACAACCATTCCGGGTATCCGGGCGGGCTGAAAGAGACCAAGCTGGGCGAGTTGATGCGCAAGCAGCCGACCCGCGCGCTTGAGACAGCCATTCGTGGCATGTTGCCCCACAACCGGCTGGGCCACAAGCTGGCCGGCCAGTTTCGCGTCTATGCGGGCGCGGAGCATGAACAGGCCGCCCAGAACCCCAAGCCGTACGAGTTTTGACCCGCACGATTGCAGGAGATGATCA
>CAZOMH010000637.1:0-3053 GCA_964580415.1 uncultured Nitrospirales bacterium | reverse complement strand
GCGCCGCCGTGGCACAGGCCCGCGCCGTTGTTTTCGACCTCCGCCATCAGGACGCCTGGGCCGGGCCGGATTCCAGCCGCACCGGGCTCCTGTTTGTCGCCGCCGGTCTCAACAGCCAGTTGGCTTTCGGAACCCTGAAGGCGCCCGGCCACCGCTCGCGGATGCACTCCGGCCTGGCCGCCCCGTGGAACGGCGGCAGCGTCTACTATCACTCCGCGTTCTACGTGCGCGACGGCGCCGTGATCGAAGGCAAAGCCGAAGGCCTCGAAAAGCCCGTGGTCTTTCTGGTGGACGGTTCCAGCAACCTTCCGCCCATCGCCGTGGCGTTGCAGGATGCGGGGAAAGCCAGGATCGTCGCGGCCGGCACGATCTCGGACGCCTCCGTGGTGGACCGGAATCTCCTTGAGCTTCCCGATGGCGTGCGCGTCGAATTGCGCACCACCTCCGCTCCGAAACGGGAAAGGTCCTGGTGGGAAGCGCCGGTGGCCATAAGCATTTCAATGGCGCAGCACTTTGTGCCGAAACCCAGCGGCCACAGGCTGTTGGCCCGGGACGTGTTGATGATGCGGTCGATGGTGGTGACCAGAACCGAACCACCGGGGAAGTTTTCCACCACGCCCGGTATGTGGTCGATCATCAGACCCACTCGAGCACTCCTTTTTTCCATGCGTAGGCCAGCCCGACCAGCAGCACCAGAATGAACAGGCCCGCCTCGACAAGACCGACAAGGCCAAGATGGCGGAAGGCCACGGCCCAGGGGTAGAGGAAGGCGGCTTCCACGTCGAAGACCAGGAACATCAGGCCGAAGAGGTAATAGCCCACATTGAACTGAATCCACGCCTGGCCAATAGGCTGTTCGCCGCATTCATAGGGGGTGTTCTTTATGGCACCCGGCCGGTGGGGGGCAATCAGAAAGGAAAAGACGAGCCCGCCGCCCACCATGCAGGCGGCCAGACAAATGAAGGTGAATACGTAGAATAGATTCACTTTGTCGTCACGGTCCTGTTTGTGCGCCGTTTGGGCGCGTTACTCGACCCTGTTTTCGCTTTGCGGTGGCCCGGTGGTTTTCGCCGCCACGGGCGCGCCACAGGAAGGCATCCCGGGAAAACGCGGCAAACAAGGGCCTGAGAGCGGCATCTTTCGGAAACTCTCAGCGCCAAAGGGATACCCCCCCCGTCGCATCATGCAACGGCGGATATCCATTCGCGCCTTCTGCCGCTCTCAAAACCTGAAGCGGCAAAAGACCGCCTGCCTTATTGGACCCGCTCCATGAAGCGACTTCACATACGGGGCCTCAGCGCTGTAATTGTGCCATTTTTGAGACGCCCGTTCAACAGGAGTTTTCCCGGATACCATCCGTGCCGGGTAAGCATTTTCATGATCAACCCGCCCAAACCGGCCATTTTTGCAGTATGCGCGGGTCGCGACGGGCTTGTTTTTTCGGCCGGCATGACGAATACTGTGCTGCATGGAGCCGTGAAAATGCGCATGAATATCCCGTTTCTTAAATTACTGGTCAGCCTGCTGGCAGCACTGCTTGTCACCGGTGTCGGCGTCTACTGGATAGCCACCGGCCCCCAGAACTTGGCGCAATATCCTGACGCATTGACTTCCCCCTACCGGCTCCCCTACCCCGCCGACAAGACCTGCCTGTGCGTGCAGAGCAACCGCGGCGTGGTCAGTCATCGCGGTTGGGAGCAGTTTGCCTATGACTTTGCCATGCCGGTCGGTTCGGATGTTTGCGCCGCCCGCGCCGGGGTGGTGATCAAGGTCGTTGTTGATCACGACGGCCACGGCTACCATTGGCCCAACAACATGGTGGTCATCCGTCATGACGACGGCACGCTGGCGAGTTACCTGCATATCAAGAAGGACGGCGCCCGCGTGGCCGTCGGCGACAAGGTGACACAGGGCCAGATTATCGCGGCCAGCGGCCACGTCGGCAACAGCATGCTGCCCCACGTGCATTTCCATGTGACCGACCCGGACCGCAAGAGCACGCTGCCGATCTCCTTTTCCGATGTGGACCGCGACCGGGGCGTGCCGCGTATGTTCAAGTGGTACAAACCGGCCCGGACGCCGTAGGCCTTCACTTCCCGGACTGGGCGTGAAGGTCCCACACACGGCGGTTTACCCGGGCAAACCGGTCGGCCAGCACACGGTAGGGCTCGTCCTCTATGTTCACGAGTCCGTAGTTGCCGTCCTCCCCGTCAAAGCGCCCCCCATGCGGCTCGTCAATGTACTCAAACCAGTGGTAGCCGACGAAGTAGGGCTGCGACAGCCATGTGTTGACGCACTGTTCAAACTTGTCCGCGCGGTCCTCCTGGGCGGGCACGGTCGGCTGCAAAAACCAACCGGGGGGGAAGGTGTTGGGCATGCCGCTGTCCATGCCGCGAAAACTGAATTCGGTCACCATGAGCGGCTTTTTCGCGGTTTCATAGAAGGCCCGGAAGGACAGGTCTTCCGGGAGGCGCATGGCAATGCCGGAACTCAGCCGGAGGGCGACCTCCCCGACCGGTCCCGGTTCGTAATAGTTGATTGTGACAACGTCGCAGAATTCGCCGCAGGCCTGCACAACGGGTTTGGGCACCAACGCACAGACAAAACGGCAACCCATAATGAGGTGCTCCTTGTCCTTGGAACGGATGCCTTCGGCGGCCGCCTTGAAGTATTGGCGGGCGGCTTCGAGGACAAAGGCTTCCTGGTCGGCCTCCGCCCTGGCGGCGTCACGGGCGGGCATTCCCTTCACTTTTGCAAGGTCCGCCCAGTCGGACAGGTGTGTATTCCACACCCGTGCCAGCGCTTCCACCGTGCCGTAATGCTCTTTGAAGAAGGCCACCAACCGCTGTTTGCCGGGCGATTCGGGGGCCATGGCCATGTATCCCGGAAAGAGGCTCGGCATGCAACGGTAGTCGAAAGCCCACGGGAGCTCGTTGTCGAGAAAGTAACCGATCAGCCAGGGATCGTCCTTGAAGGCGTCAACCTCCGCGCCGCGCCGGCGGATGCGCTCATACACCTTCGGGTCGAAGAAATCGGGCACGACACCCCTCCCC
>CAZOMH010000636.1:0-3076 GCA_964580415.1 uncultured Nitrospirales bacterium | reverse complement strand
GCGCTGCTGTCGGGGGGCGACGGGCTGGTGCTGTTCAAAGGGCAGTGGGTCGAGGTGGACCGCGACAAACTGCGTGAGGCCATTACGCATTGGGAATCGCTGCGGGAAGAGGCGAGGGACGGCGGTGTTTCGTTCATCGAGGGGATGCGCCTGCTGGCCGGGGCAACGCCGGACCTGGGGCGCGAAAAGCAGGCTGACGCGGGGCGGGAATGGGTGCATGTGGAAGCGGGCGCGGCGCTGCGCGAGATTCTGGCAGGGCTGCGCGACCCGGCGCGGTTGTGCGCGCTGTCCGGGTTGGGCCTGGAGGCGACGCTGCGGCCTTATCAGGAGAACGGGGCCGCCTGGCTGCGTTTCCTGACGGAGCTGGGCCTGGGCGCGTGTCTGGCCGATGACATGGGCTTGGGCAAGACGATCCAGGTGCTCGCGCTGCTGCTGCAACTGCGCAAGACGGGCACGGGCCCGTCGCTGCTGGTGGTGCCGGCGTCGTTGTTGGGCAACTGGCGGGCGGAGGCGCGGCGCTTTGCGCCGTCGCTGCGGCTGGCCTTTTTGCATCCGTCCGAAACCGATGCGGAGACCCTGGGCCGCATCGAAGAATCGCCCGCCAAGGCGCTCGCGTCCGCGGACCTGGCCGTGACAACCTATTCCATGCTTGCGCGCCAGGAATGGCTGCGCGGGGTGCGGTGGCGGCTGGTCATCATCGACGAGGCGCAGGCCATCAAGAACCCGGGCACGGGCCAGACGCGCGCGGTGAAGAAGCTGCCCGCGCAGGCGAGGGTGGCGCTGACGGGCACGCCGGTGGAAAACCGGCTGGGCGACCTGTGGTCCATCTTCGACTTCCTCAATCCGGGGTTGCTTGGTTCGGCAAAGACATTCAAGTCCTTTGTGGAGGAACTTCAGACACGCCCGGTGGACCAGTACGCGCCGCTGCGGCGGTTGGTCGCCCCCTATATTCTGCGCCGGCTCAAGACCGACCGCACGATCATCAACGATCTGCCGGACAAGGTGGAGACCACGCGCTTCTGCAGCCTGACCAAAGCGCAGGTCCGGCTCTACGAACAGGTGGTGGGGGCGATGAAGGCCGCGCTGGAAGACGCGGACGGCATGAAACGGCGCGCGCTGGTGCTTCAAACGCTGATGCGTTTGAAGCAGGTGTGCAACCATCCCAGCCAGCTTTCGGGCGACGGGGTGTATTCCCCGGCGGACAGCGGCAAGTTTCAGCGCATTGGGGAAATTTGCGAAGAACTCGCCGGGCGCCAGGAGCGGGTGCTGGTGTTTACACAGTTCCGCGAGATTATCGAGCCGCTGGCCGGGCATTTGGCGGGGATTTTCGGGCGGGGCGGGCTGGTGCTGCACGGTGACACCGGCATTGCCAAGCGCAAGGGCCTGGTTGATCAGTTTCAGCGCGAAGACGGACCGCCGTTCATGATTTTGTCGCTCAAGGCCGGGGGCACGGGGCTTAATCTGACGGCCGCGTCGCAGGTCATCCATTTTGACCGCTGGTGGAATCCGGCGGTGGAGGATCAGGCCACGGACCGCGCCTTCCGCATCGGCCAGCGCCGGAACGTGCTGGTACACAAGTTTGTGACCAGCGGCTCGGTCGAGGAAAAGATTGATCTGATGATCACGGAAAAACGAAAATTGGCGGCGGAGTTGCTGGGCGGCGGCGGTGCCGAAGTGGACCTTACAGCCCTCAACGACGACGAACTGATGGATTTGGTCCGGTTGGACATCCGCCGGGCCGCGTTGTAACGAAGGAGTTGGCACGATGTCGTTCTATTCATGGCGGCCCTATGTATCCGTGGCCCAGCGTCGCGCGAACGCGCGCAAAGAAATGGCCAAGCTGGAAAAGAAGGGGAAGAACATTCAGCCCGTTGAACTGGACGGGCGCAAGATTGCCACCAGCTTTTGGGGCAAGGGCTGGTGCGACCATCTGGAATCCTTTTCCGACTACGCCAACCGCCTTCCGCGCGGGCGGACCTATGTGCGCAACGGATCGGTCTGTCATTTGGAAATCCAAACCGGGCGGGTCGAGGCCCTGGTGAGCGGCTCGGAATTGTACAGGGTGGTCATTGAGATTGTGCCGCTCGTGCGCAAGACCTGGGATGCCATCCAGTCAAAGTGCCGCGGACAGATAGGGTCGGTGCTCGAACTCCTGCAGGGCCGCCTGTCCGATCATGTTATGGGGGTGGTCAGCGACCGCAAGGAAGGGTTGTTTCCGCAAAAGGGCGAAATGAAGCTCAAGTGTTCCTGCCCCGACGGGGCCGTGATGTGCAAACACGTGGCCGCGGTGCTCTACGGTGTGGGCAGCCGGCTCGATCACCAGCCCGACCTGCTGTTCTTGCTGCGCGGCGTGGACGCCGCCGCGCTGATCTCCGCAGACGTGGCCCTGCCGACCGCATCTGCGGCGGCCGGCGATGCGCTGGCCGCGGGCGGTTTGGCCGACATCTTTGGCGTCGATATCGACCCCGGCGAGGCGTCTTTGCCGGCAAAGGCGAAAAAGCCGCGGAGGGCGGCGGTCGCGGCGAAAACAATGCCGCCCGTAGCGCCGCCGTTGGCGGCGCCCGCAGGTGCAAAGGCGAAGAAAGCCGCCGCACCCAAGGCGGCCAAGGGGCCGTTCAATCCCAAAGCACCCACCGGTGCCGGAATTGCCCGTCTGCGCAAACTGCTCGGGCTTACCCCGGCCAGGTTTGCCGCTGCCCTGGGCGTGTCCGCGGCGAGTGTGCAGCGCTGGGAGGGTGTCAAAGGGGCGGTGAACCTTCAGGCACGCCCCCTGGCCGCGCTGGTGCGGTTGCAGGACGAACACCTGCGCAAGTAACGGAGGGACGACATTCTGCCATATTCCGGGCTGTGCGGGGGGCGGGATGTGCAAGAAGGAGGCTGTAAGCCTCCGTTGCCCGGTTTCGCGGCAAGCGGTCGTGTTTTTGAAACGCGGTATCGCTACTTTGCGGGATTTGCTTCGAGCTTCCTGCGCACTTCGTCCAGTTTGGGATTGAGGCGCAGGGCACGGCGCCACTGGTCCGCCGCAGCGGCCTTGTCGCCGTTGAGGAGGTATATGTCGCCCAGATGGTTGCGCAGT
>CAZOMH010000635.1:0-3080 GCA_964580415.1 uncultured Nitrospirales bacterium | reverse complement strand
AGTCCGGTGGCCTTAGAATGGTGTTCAAACATCCACCGTTCCGAGGCAGTAAAGAGTATCATGATTAGCCCAGCCTGTGTAAAGAACGCCGCCGTGTGCGGCCTGTTGCTCCTGTTGGTGTTCGGTTGCGGTGCCTTGGCCGCCGCCGAGCCGGACCCCAATCCCCCCACGCTCCGGGGCGGGGGAGCCTGGCCCATCCGCCGCCAGTGGACCCCGGCGGAAACCCGGCATTATGCGCAGTGGTGCGAGCGCCTCTATGATCGAAAGGCCAACGGGACTGTCGAGCAGCGCACGGCGAAGCTGGCAAAACTGCTCACGGACCCCGACATGAACCTGCTGCTGGACCCCGAATTTCTCGGCGCGGGCGGCAACCCGCAACTGCCCGACGGGGTTATCCGCACCTGCCACAGCATGATTGACTGCGCCAAGTTCACGGCGTTCATCCCGGCCTACTACGCCTACCGCCGGGCGCTGCCCTGGATGACGACCTTCGTCGCCTCGGGCGAACGCGGCGTGGACATCCGCATTTCCAAGTACAACATCCCCGTCGGCGGTGCCAACAGCTTCGCAGGCGCATCGGCCGGCGACTTCTTCACCGAGGCGGTGGGCGGATTCATTTCCGGCAATTACCGGGTGAACCTCAACGGCAAGAACGCAGGCCAGACCGACACCGTGCCCGTGGCGCTCAACCGCAGTTTCCTGATGCCGGGCTGCATCAACTATCTCGACGGGCACTGCCTGGTGCTGGCCAAAGTCACCGAATACGGGGAACTGGCGTTCCTGAACTGCAGCACCACCCAGTCGCGCGACATTTTCAGCTACAACGGGATGAACACCGTCGGCGGCATGACGCCCCGCGGCAGCGATCCCGACAATGAATGGGCCGGCTGCTTCCAGGGCCTGCGCGTGCTCCGCTACCCCGTCGCCGAAACGGACGCCTCCGGAAATGTCCTGCGCGTGCGGCGGCGCACCGACGAGGAAATGAAGGAGTTCGGTTTCAGCACGGAAGAGTACGAGCTTGCCGGGCAGATGGCGAAGAACCAGTACATTCAGGAGGGCGAATTCCGGCCCCAAAGCCTGCACGATCTCATCCGCCTGCGCATGAAGACGGTGGACCGCATCACCCCGGCAAAGTTTATAGAGGCCTACTGCGCCGAACTTCTCGACGCCTTTGCGTTCCGCGAACAGTTCGTGCAGGATGCATGGAAAGAAGTCCGGCGCAACGGCCCCATCGTGTTTCCGGAAGAACAGAAGGTGGACAATATTTTCCAGGCCAAGGGCCGCTGGGAGGACTGGAGTTCGCCGTCCTCCGACGTGGACCGCCGCAACAAGTATTTCTATCTCGCCGACTGGATGGAATACGCCATCCGCATGTTCGGCGTCAAGCCCGCCTTTGTCGATCTGACCGGTTTGGAACGCTACAAGATTCACAGCCAGGCCGACCTCGCCGCGGCCTTCATCGCCGAGAAAAACCGCATCTTTGCGGAACGGTCCATGGAGTACACCAACTCCAGGGGCGAGAAAGTAAGGCTCACGCTGGCGGACCTGGAGAAGCGCATCTACGACCTTTCCTTTGATCCCAACCATCCGCCCGAGTTGCGCTGGGGAGCCCCCTTCGGCACCGCCGAACGCGCCACCGCCGTGCAGACCGTCACCCCCGTGCCCTGCGGGGAACGCCTGCCCATGGAAGAGTCCTACCGGCTGGAAGGCTATTACCGCTGCATCGGCCAGCGCGAAACGGACACCAGCTACCTGCGCACGATGTTCACATCGGGCTATCCTGTGCGCGACAAACTCGACGCCCAGGTGGGCAAATGGTCCTATGCAACAAAACCGCTCCTCTGAGCGAAAAACAGGGACTGACACTCTTTTCGGCAGTTTGAAAAGCGCGTTCGTCCCTGCTCTTCGCGCTGTTCTGGCGGCGAGCAGACAAGGATAAAGTATGCACATGCACCGTTCAAAGATCGCCGCCCTGGCCCTTCTCGCCGCCCTCCTGTCCTGCGGACTGCTTCGGGCTGAGGACATCAACCCGGCCACCCTCCATTCCAAGGGCGGCGCATGGCCGCTGTACCGCCAGTGGAACACCGCCGAAACACGCCACTTCGCCGAATGGATCAGCCATATCTATGAAAGAAAGACAAGCGGTTCCACCGAGCAGCGCCTCGCCAAGCTCGAACGGGTGCTGACCGATCCCGAAATGAACCTGCTCCTTGATCCCGCCTTTGCCGGGGAGCCCTCCAACCCGCAAATCGGCATGGACTCCATACGCGCCATGCACGGCATTGTGGACTGCCAGAAACTGGTCGTCTCGCTCGGTGCCTACTATTCGTGCCGCCGCGGACTGCCCTTCATGATCAGCCATGTGCGCTCCGGCGACGGCACCGATCTGCGCACCGCCGCCTACTGCGTTCCCGGGGGCGCCACAAGCTGTTTCGACTATGACTCGGACCATGCTTTCTTCTCCGACTGCGTTACCGGCACCTGCACGGGCAACCTGCGTGTGGAGCCCTTCGGCAAGAACTCCGAACTGTCCGACACCTGCCCGGTGGCCATCGACCGGAAGCACCTCATTCCGGGCTGCGTGTACTACCTCGACGGGCACGTGCTCGTGTTGGCCCAGGTGGACGAACACGGTGAGCCGCGGTTCCTCGACGCGACCGTCGCCGTCTCGCGCGACCTCTACACCTTCAACGGGATGAACGCGGTCAGCGGACTGACCCCGAAGCATTCCGAGAATGCGGGCAAGGAATACGCCGGCTGTTTCCGCGGCTTCCGCGTGCTGCGCTTTCCCATCGCCGAAACGGACAAGTCAGGCAATGTGACACGGGTGCGCCGCCGCACCGATGCGGAAATGCAGGAATTCGGCTGGTCCACGGAACAGTATGACAAGTTCGAGGAACTGATGAAGCAGGGCAAGATTGCGGAAGGCGGATTCGCCTTTGACAGCATGCACCAGTTCATCCGCTTCCGTCTGTCCACGCCCGCGCCCATCAAGGTGGCCGACCTCATCCAGGGCTACGCCCAGCCCGCGCGCGAAAGACTCCTCGCCCGCGAAGCGTCCGTGCAGCAGGCATGGGCCG
>CAZOMH010000634.1:0-3089 GCA_964580415.1 uncultured Nitrospirales bacterium | reverse complement strand
CGGTCCCTGCAAGGGACCAATTTGAATAGCCGGAGTGTGCCCGAAGGGCACCTCCGGAAAACGAACCGACATGTGGTCAACCCCGAATGGGGTTGAATGTGAAAGGTCCGTGTCCCCGGTTCGCACCCCACACAGTCAACCCCATTCGGGGTTGGCCACAAGAATTGCCGTTTTTCCGGAGGTGCCCTTCGGGCACACTCCGGCTTCACGTTCTTCCGGGGAAGAGGTACCGTATTTCGGGGAGTTATAACAGATTGCAAAGCGCTGGCGCCGCAAAGCGCACACAGCAAAGAGCACCGTTCCCTGAACCAAGAAACCGTTCCCGCACGTGCCGGTCTACAGCGCGATCTTCTTCCGGCCCACGCCTGACGTGCCGGGTTCGAGTGTCTCGATGTGCGTGACACCGTGCGACATGAGGTATTCGCGTGCGTCGATGATGCCGGCGCCCACCTGCGTGGTGTTGTGGCTGTCATCGCCGAAGCAGAAAGCAATCCCCATCTTGTTTGCCGCCTGCACCAGCCACGGCGCGGGATAGGGATAGCCAAAGCCAAGCCGCAGCCCGGCGGTGTTCACGTCGATGATGGACTCGTGCCGGCGGATGACTTCCAGCGCTTCCATGGCGGCACGGCGGATGGGCGGGGTCGAGGCCGCATCGTCGCTGACGAAGCGGCGGCGGAACAGGTCAAGATGGCCCACGACCTCGGGCCTGAGCGCCTCCACCATGCGCGCCACGTCGTGAAAGTAGCGGACGGCCAGCGCTTCGGGACTGCCGCAGATTTCCACGGCCTTTTCGTAGCGTCCGGGAAGGTAGTCGATGATATAGCCGGCCACGTAATGCACCGACCCGACAATGTAGTCAAAATGGTGCCGCTCGCGGAAACCCAGCATGACCCCGGCGTAGCGTCCCTCCGGCACCACCTCCGCCTCGAAACCCTTGAGCACCGTCATGGTCCCCGCGTAATCGCGCTTCAGCCGGTCGACTTCCGCGGCATATTCCCCGAACAGCCGGTCCAGCGTATCCACGTTCCACCCCATCGCCACTTCCTCATCATAGAGCCTTTCCGGCTCGACGCGCGGCGCATGCTCGGTCACGCCGTAGGTGCGCATGCCCGCGTCGCAGGCGGCCTCCAGCATCTCCTCCAGGGTGCTCGTGGCATGGTCGCAATACTTGCTGCTGTGTCCGCCGTGAAGCGACACCTTCCAGTCCGGGTGCTGTGATCCGACGCGCAATGTTTCCAAAGTATACACCTCTCTCTTCAGGGTTCCGCCACAGGTAACACCGTGACCCTGGCGATTCCTTCCGCGCCGCTCACCAAATCACGCGCCCGCACACGGTACTTGCCCTGCGCATCGTTCATCGCGACAGGAAAATAACTGTCCCCCCCGCCATTGTCGCACTTTACAAAGCGCCGTGCCCACACCGGGGCCTGGCCCTCCTCCGGAAACATATCGACGGCAACCAGCCGTTTCCCGGGCGGCGGGCCGTCCGTGCGCACCATTACCTTAACGGCCACGCGCCTTCCGGCGTTGACCGAGGCTGTGGCCACGACCTGCACCGCGTCCACCTTGTGGTCCAATGAGGAAAACAGCGCCGCCTCGCCGGGGGCCAGTTTCACGGTCGCCTTGTGGGGTTTGGCCACCGGTTCGCCCGTGCGCAGGTTAATCACCCGATCCCCCTCGGCAAAGGGCAGGCGGAGTTTCTGTGTGCCGCCGGCGGCCGGGTCGGCCAGAACCGCAACCAACCGGGCGCGGTCGTAGTGATATTCACGAACGCACCCGTCAAACCGCGCATCCCCGGGGATCATGGACGGGCAGCCGGCATCGTTCAGCGCCCGTTCCACTGCGCCATACTCCAGCGGGAACTGGTTTCTATCCCCCGAAGCGGCGCGTGGCCGGGGCACATGGTTCAGCAGCAGCGCGTTCTTGCCTTCTCCCGTGCGGCGCACCCACAACGGGGCGCCGTCTGCCGCCCCCAGCGCCTGTCCGTCCTCCGGGGCCGGCCCGGCGTCGCAAACAACCATGCCGGCAAAGCCCTGCGGCACGGGCGGGTCCTGTGCGGTCCATGCGGGAAGCCCCTCCTTTGCCTGCGTTTCACCGCCGCGGCGCACGCCAAACAACGGGGCCAGCGGCGCCTCTTTGCGAACCGCGCCATGGCCGTCATGCGTGCCGGGCAGGATATCGGCAAGCACCAGGCCGCCGCGCGCGGCAAACGCCTGCACCGCCGCAATCTCGCCGTCGCTCAGCGCCCGGCACAGGGGAAGCACCAGCACTTTGCAGGCCGCGTCGGCCAGGCGGTCGACGCGCGTCTCGTCAATGAAATCCCAGGGCCGGTTCAGCGCGTCCAGCGCCTCGATCCATGCCTGCTGTGCCGCACGGGTCGAGGCCGCGAAAGCCGGGTCCGCATCGGCCAGATAACGGCTCGGATGGCTGTCGTACACCACTATGGACGCCGGTTCCGGTGCGGCGCCCAGCAGCAGCGCCCCCATCCCCCCCTTCAGTTCATTCATCGCCGCCGCCAGCGCCGCGAAGGCCGCCACGGGCTGTCCGTCCGGCTGCAGGGCCGCGCCGGGCACCGCATGTTCGGCGTCGCCGAAGGGCTCGGCAATCCACACCGCAGGGATGCGCAGCAATGCGGCGTTCCATGCGAACCACCCCGCCCGCGCCGCGCCGCCCAAGTCGCGCGTGTCGCTGACCACCACCCCGGACCACGCGCCCTGCGCCTGGTAGCAGCGCAGCTTGTTCGCCGTCACGGGGTCCCAGTCTGCCGCCACAAAATCCACCTGCGCGGTCAGCGACGGCCACCAGTACCCGTGTGCGGGATTGGCATCGTCGAAGGCGCGGAAACCCGTTTCACCGGCGCGGTCCACACCGCGCGCCGCCTGCCGCATCATGCCCTGAAATTCGGCAAAGACGTCGTCCTCATACATTCGGAAATCGACCCATGCCGCGGCCCGGCCGGAGGACCGCGCCGCATCCACACTCTTTGGAACCGCCTGCGACCAGTCGGAAAAGGAGCTTCCCCAGGCCTCGTTCAGTGCTTCGATGCCGTCATACTCCCTGCGCAGCCATGCCCGGAACGCATCCAGGCT
>CAZOMH010000633.1:0-3091 GCA_964580415.1 uncultured Nitrospirales bacterium | reverse complement strand
GCAGCACCTCCGTGCCGGCCGCGGGCGTTTGCGCCATTACCGTGCCCACGGGCGCGGCAAGCGTGTATTCCAGCGTCACCGTCCCAACCGCCAGGCCAACCCCGGCAATCGCCCCACCGGCCGCCGCCTGCGTCTGCCCCACCACCCCCGGCACCGCCACCGGCCGCGGACCTTTTGAAATGACCAGGTCCACCGGGCTGTTGAAAGGAACCGAAACACCCGCCAGGGGACTCTGGCCGAGAACATAATCGGCCGGAACAGCGCGGTCATATTCCTCCGTCTCGGTGCGCACGTAAAGCCGCGCGGAAGCAATCACCCCGCGCGCCGCCGCGCGGGCAAGTCCGCCCACGTCGGGCACCGTGGCCGGGGCGGGACCCTTGGAAATAACCACATCCACCGGCGTCCCCGCAAGCACCTGAAGTTCCGCGGCTGGACGCTGATCCATTACGTGGTCCAGTGGTATGGCATCACTGTATGCATCCGTTTCCCCGCGCACATACAGAAACGCCGCGGCAACCACCTCCCGAACCGCCGTGCGGGCCAGACCGGAAAGATCCGGCATGGCCACCTCCATCACTTCATAGGCGCCCATGTCAACGCCCGCACCCTGTGGGCGGGACACGCCAAGCACATCGACTGCGGGTGCGCCTTCCGCCGTACCCATGTCGATGCAGGGAGAGCCGGGCTGGAGCCGGTAATCGCCCGCGGCGGCATTCACGAACAGGGGATCAGCCGTGATATTGCTCGGACCCACAATACTCGACGGTAGGCAGGAATAGGTCACCGTACAAAGGTCCACATCGTAACTCGAACTGCCCCACACGATGCAGTTGGTGACCGTGCCGAAACCAATTGCGACGCCATAGTCGTCCGGGGCCCCGATGAAAGTGCAGTTGACGGCCGTGCCGTCAAACATTCCGCTGCCTCCGCCACCGGCCGAATTCTCCGTGAACAGACAATTGAACGCCGTTCCGCCACACACCCCACCCCCGTATCTTTGGGCTGTATTTTCAGTAAACCGGCAATTGATGGCTGTGCCATACCGCATCCCGCCACCGTTGTATGCACTGCCGTTGCATATGGTGAAACCATCGACAACACACATGCCGGAGGCAAGGATGCATGTGCATACATGCCGCCCGTCAATAACGGTCACGTTGGCCGATGCGCGGCGCTGTTCGCGGGCATTTTCGGTTCCGTTAAACCCGCCATACAGGGCCGTTTCAGGGAGCAGCGTTACTACATTGCCCACTTTGGCGGTGTAGCTGCCCGCCGCCACCCAAATCTCCCCGCCATCGCAGGTGTGGCTGGCCGCTTCCTGCAATGTGGGATAGGCACTCTCCCAACTCAAGCCGTCTGGATGGGCTGCGGTCGAAGCAGCGTTCACCCGAAGAACACGGGGCGCATCCACAGCCTGCACTTCATCCCCGGGGCAATACTCGTAAGCGCCCATGTCCACCGCCGCCCCTGCGGGACGTGCACGTCCCAAGAGGTCCGTGGCTGGCGTATCAACCTGTGTGCCAACATCCACGCAGGGGGAGTCGGGACGCAGCCGAAGGTCAGTGGCAACGGAATTGACAAAACGTGGATTGCCCACGATATTGCCCTCGCCTGCCGTGGCCACCGACAAGCAGGAATAGGAAACCGTCGTATCGCTTGTCGTATCGCCCATATTGCCCCATAGGACGCAGTTTTTCGCCGCGCCGCCACACATCCCACCACCCCAAGTAGCCAAGTTTCCGAACAGAGTGCAGTTGACTGCTGTGCCGTTGTACATTCCACCGCCGATTCGAGCCTCGTTGGCGGAGAATACGCAGTTTGTTGCGGTGCCGAAATACATTGCACCGCCAGACTCAAAGTAGGAGACGTTTCCGGTAAAGACGCAGTTGACTGCCGTGCCGCCAAACATCCCGCCACCGTAATCGGATGCGCCATTCCTGACAAAGCTGCAGTTGGTCGCTGTGGAGTCAGACATTCCAGCACCGTTTTCGGAACCGTGATTTTCGGAAAAAATACATCTGCTGGCTGTGCCAGAATACATGCCACCGCCAGAGTAGCGTGCCCAATTCCTGCTAAACGTGCAGTTTGTCGCCGTGCCGTAATTCATCCCGCCGCCATAGTCCGCCCAGCCATTGCAGATGGTGAAACCATCTACGGAGGACATGCCATCGGCTGTAATGCCACGGCGTTGGTATTGCCCGTCGATAACCGTTGGGTTGGCCGATGCATCACGCTGTTCACGCAGGGTTTCAGTGCCGCTGAACCCTCCGAACAGGGTCGTTTCCGGAAACAATCTGACTACTTCGTTTCCGGTTCCGGTGTAGGTGCCCGCAGCCACCCAGATTTCCCCGCCAAAACCCGTGCAATCCGCTGCCGCCTGGATGGTGGGGAAGGCGGTCTCCCAAGTCAGCCCGTCAGGACTGCCCGCTGCCGATGCGACGTTAACCCGCAGTACGGGTGGGGCGTCATCAGGTTGAGTGTTGTCTCCGGCGTAATATTCATAGGCCCCCATGTCCACCGCCGTTCCAGCAGGACGCAGTCGTCCCGAAAAGTCCGTGGACGGTGCCGCAGCCGAGGTGCCGGTATCGATGCAGGGAGAACCGGCGCATAGCCGGAAATCGCCCGCCCACGGCCGTGCGAACATTGGGTTTCCAACAAGATTACCCACACCCGTTATGGCTAAAGACGCGCAGGAATATGACACTGTCGCGTCAGATGCCTCGTCAGGAGTATTGCGCCAAAGGATACAGTTTGCCGCTGTTCCGCCATGCATTGCACCGCCAGATAGGTTGGCCGTATTTGCAGCCAAGGTGCAGTTTACCGCCGTGCCGCCATGCATTGCCCCGCCGTCATTGGCCACATTACTGGAGTACCCGCAATTGACCGCCGTGCCTTCACTCGTCCCGCCGCCCTCGTTGGCCGTATTTCTTGTAAAGGTGCAATTGGTCGCCGTGCCCCCGCAAACACCGCCCCCGCCATCGTTGGCCATGTTTCCAATAAACGTACAGTAGGCCGCCGTACCAACATACATTCCACCGCCATACTGCCAAGCTTGGTTCTCGGTGAACTCACAATTGGTGGCGGTGCCGCC
>CAZOMH010000632.1:0-3095 GCA_964580415.1 uncultured Nitrospirales bacterium | reverse complement strand
GGGCCTTGAGGCTGGGCAGATCGCGGCGCAGGAAATTGATGACCCGTTCGCGCGGCACAACTTCTTCCGCCTGATAAATGCCGTGATAGGGCACGGGCAGCACATTTTTCATAGGCCAGACGTGGCCGTTGGCGCAGACTCGGCCGTGGCGGTTGTGGACGAGGTAGACGGGTATCTCGCCGGGGCGTGCAAAGGGCAACTCGGTGCTCGGGAAGATGATGAGTTCGCCTGTTTCGTGATCCAATTCGATGCGCAGGCTGGTCTGCATGGGAATCGTCTCGACGGTCAGGTCCTGCTTGCCGGCCACCACGAGGCGGGTGTGGAAAGCCACGTCGAGGATGTTCATGAAATCGGAAGGAGAGACTTCGAAGCGGCTCGGGGGCGGACCTTCACAGATGTCTTCGAGCACGGAAAGCAGGGTGTCGTCTTCGGGTGAAAGGGCGAAGCTTGAAGCGGGCGTGAGGGCTTCCGGAAGCAGCGTCGCGTCGCTGGTGAGGATCAGCAGGCTGACGGTGACGCGGCCTTTCCAGAAGTCAACCGTCCAGGAGGGGGGCACGGCCAGCCCGAGGCGTGCGGGTGTCCCGAACAGGTTCCGCTGGAGATAGGCGGTCTCTGCGGTTTCAGCGAGGCGACGGGAACGGCGCTGATCCTCTTGGTATTTCTGCTCGCGCAGGGGGTCCGCGTGCCGCAGCATGAGGGCGATCCCGAGGGCCACTACGTGCGGGCAGACGAGGCCCTGGTTACGGTTGGTGAAGCAGGGGCAGAGGCTCTCGATGGTGCCATTCTCGCGAATGCGAAGCTTCGTGTAGATTTCCGGAGCTGACTCGCGGGCGATGACGCCTTCGATCAGGTCCCCCTTCATGTCGGCTTTGAGTATGGCTCCACGCTTGACGAGCTGTTCGGCCTGGGCAAAAACCGACTCGCCTCCCCATTTGACGAGCATGCTTCGTGTTATGTTAGACGGCCGCATGGCTCACTTGGCTGGAGGCGGCAGAGGGGCGGCGCTGAGTGCGGGCACCGTCGCGGTGTGGCAGATCGGACGGGGCAGGTCCATAATGTTCAGCATGCCCCAGGCGATGACGCAGGTGAGCACCCCGACGACAAGGCCGATCTTGAGCCACTCGAAGAAAGCGATGTGAGCGTGTCCGCGCTTCTCGAGCAGGCCGAGAGCCACGATATTGGCGGTCGATCCCACCACGGTGATATTGCCGCCGAAACAGGCGCCGAAGAGCAACGCCCACCAGAGGACGGAGTAATCTGCGGAGTGCTCCATCAACGACTGGATGACGGGCTTGAAAGCCGCCACAAAGACGATGTTGTCCACGAAGGCAGACCCGACCGAGGTGATGCCCAGAACGAAGGGGATCAGTGCCTTCGGGCCTCCGGTGGTGATTTCGGCCAGTTTGTCAGCAAGGTTGCGCGTAACGCCCTGTTCCTGCAGGCCGCCGGCCACGGCGAAGAGCAGCATGAAGAAGAGCAGCGTCCACCACTCGACCTCGTGTTCGACATAATAGCGCGCCCGCTGCGGACGATAGAGCATGAGCAGTCCCGCGATGAGGAGCGGCGTGATGATCAAGAGCGCGTTCGTGTTTTCGGCACCTGTGATGCCCAGGATATTTTCGATCTGGTGGTGGAACGCAATCAGCAGGAAGGTCGCCATCAGCGCGACAAAACCGCGGCGGTGGGGAATGCGGATCATGGGCCCCAAGCCTTGGTTTACTTTGCGGTGCTCCTCCATTTTTTGCGACATCTCGGCGATGCTCTTGCGGTACCAGAGCAGCACGACGATCACAGTGGTCACAAGCGATACCAAAGCGATCGGCAGTGCGCCGAACATAAACTGGCTGAAGGTGAAGCCCGCCTTGTTGCCGATGAAGATGCCCACCGGATTCCCAAGCATGGTCGCGGATGAGCCGATGTTCGTACACAGGACGGCAATCAACACGAACGGTGTGGCGCGGACCTTGAGCGTGTCACAGACTTGAAAGACCAGCGCCAGCACGATGACGATCGACGAGATTTCTCCAATGATGCCCGAAAGAAGGGCCGATAATCCGCAGAGGATGACCGTGAAGGTTGTGCCCGTCATCTTTTTATTGAGGATGGTCTGGATGATCCATGTGAGGAACCCGAGGTCTTTGAGGGCACCGACGATCACCATCATACCAATGAGAAAAAGGATGATATCCAGTTCGGTGGCGCGCAACAAACCTTGGAGGGTCATGGAACGCGTGGCGACGAGCACGGCGACGCCGATAAAGGCGACGGCTACGCGGTGCGTCCAGAAAAAGAGCGTGGTGCAGATGACTGCAACGAAGGTACAGACCGCCACAACGGAGAGCGCCTGTGTAGCGAGTCCGGTGCGATGGGCCCCCCAACCCAGAAAAGCAGTGATACCGGCCATGAAGCCGATTTTAACTAAGGCCTGAAGAGGGGACGTCTTAACGACAGGTTCGCTGTACATGGCGGATTACTCCCGGAAGATTTTATTAAGGAAACGCGGCAGGTTAATGACACCCATGAGTTTTTTGCCATTAAGCACATAGCAGCGCGAGGCGTTGTGGCGGGTCATTTCGCCAGCCACAGAAACTGCGGGGGCCTTCATCTGGACGGAGGCAAACTCCTCAAGGAGGATGTCTGAAAGCCACGTGTTTTGCTCGTTGCGTAGGATCGTGGTGAACGGTTCGAAATTGATGATCGGCGAGAGGTCTGACATCCAAAGCAGGTACTCTGGAAGGCAAACCTTAAGCAACGCACCAGCCTGGACAATCCCGACCATATCCCCGTCGCGGTCAAGCACCGGGATTTCGCTGATTTGATTGGCGATAAAACAGTCGATACACGTTTTCAGGTTGTCATTGTTGCGCAAGGCGATGAACTCGTCGTTCATGATGTCGGCGGCGCACACGTAATCCGGCAGCATCATGCCGCCGCGTTCGAAAAAGCGCATGACCTCTTCGGGCGTTTTGAGCTGCGAAACTGCCCGCGCGGCATCGCGGTCGCGCAGGATATTGGCCAGAGCCCTGAGAATCTGCAGGTAAAGGCCGGGCTGATCGCGCGGAATCAGCACGAGCAGAATCAGATGGACGGGCGGC
>CAZOMH010000631.1:0-3097 GCA_964580415.1 uncultured Nitrospirales bacterium | reverse complement strand
GGTCGGCTTCCACCGTGGATCAGGAGATTGACGGGGAGCGTGCGGTGAGCCACATTCAGCGCGAAGCGATCTCGAAGGATGCCAGTTTCCTCAAGGTCAAGATTGAGACCGGGCGCACCCACCAGATCCGCCGCCATCTGGCCTCGATCCGCCATCCGGTGCTGGGCGACCGAGAGCATGGCGTGAAATTCGCGCGCGACCCGCGGCTGCTGACGGTTCCGCGCCAGATGTTGCACGCCTCAGGTCTGGAGCTGCCGCACCCGATGTTGCCGGGCAAGACGCTCAAGGCGCACAGCCCGCTGCCTGCCGATTTCCGGCGTTGCCTGAAACTGTTCGGAATGGGCAGATAACGCGCGTCGCTCCGGATTCGGCACATGCTCAGCATCCGTACAGTTTGGGTTTCGCGTCTTGCGGGCAGGCCGCCCTCATTCTCCGTGTATCCGCCCCCGGACAAGGGGGGCGGCGTGGCGGAAGAGACCCTCTATGTGACCAACGATCCGTTGGCGTTTGAAGATTTTTTTCCTTCGGGGCGAACCGGCGTGGTCGATGTGATGGCGGCGTGTGCGTTTGCTTTTTCCCAAACTCCGGTCGAACGCGTGGAGCAACTGCTTGAAGGCGGCCCGCCTTCCGGAGAGACGCTTTGGCAGGTCTGGCTTAAGATGGAGGCGCGCTTGGGGGCGTTCCCCTTGTGGGCGCTGGAAACCATCGAGCTGTTGTTGCGCGATCTTGACGAGAAGGCGTTCGCGCAGCTGATGGGGTTGTTCGCGGCGCGCGTGCGCGCCTCCGGCGTGGGGTGCGGAAACTGGACGGACTCGTTTGCGCCCGAGGCGATCCGCGGCAGTAAGCGCGAACTGCCTTCGCACGCCGACTGCACGCCGCTCGATGTGGAGCGTGTCGCCACGCATCTGCTGCCTGGAGGAACCTTTGCCCGGCTCATGCCGGGGTATGAGTCGCGTCCCGGTCAGGTCGAGATGCTGCGGGCGGTGACGCGGGCGTTCAACGAGGGCCGGCATTTGGCTGTCGAGGCGGGTACGGGCGTCGGCAAAAGTCTCGCGTACCTGATCCCGGCTGCGGCGTGGGCGCGGCTCAACGATGTGCCCGTGGTCGTCAGCACCAACACCCGCAATCTCCAGGCGCAACTGATCGAGAAAGACCTTCCGCTGGTGCGCGAAGCGATCCGCGCCGACTTTGGGCCAGGGACGGAGGGCCTTTTGCGTGTGGCTCTGCTTAAAGGTCGTTCCAACTATCTCTGCCTGCGGCGGTTGGCTGTTTTGCATGAGCACAGCCAGTTCGAGCTGGAGCGCCCGGAGATGCGTCTGTTCGCGGAGGCTGTGGCCTGGGCGGTGCAGACACCCGATGGGGATCTCGATTCGTTTGCGGGCGCGGGCCATGCCGATCCCGGGTTCTTGTCGAAACTGTCCTCGACCGGCGAAGAGTGTCCCGGACGTTCATGCCGGTATTACCGGCGGTGTTTCCTGCAGAAGGCGCGGGCGCGGGCCGCCGCCGCGCATGTGGTGATCGCCAACCATGCGTTGGTGTTCTCCGATATGCAGAATCCGGGCGGCACGCTGCCCCCATTCGCGCAGATCGTGTTCGACGAGGCGCACAACCTCGAAGAGGCGGCGACGCGCCACTTGTCGACGGAGGTCACGCAGATACGCCTGAACCAGATCGTGCGGCGTTTGAGCCGGGGCAAGGGCAGGCGTGCGGGCGGCGTGCTTGAGGTGTTGCGCAACCATCTCGAGAAAGGCGCGATCACGGCGGACGAGGAGACGGCGCGGGCGCTGCGGCGGCAGATCCGCATGGTCAAAAGCGCTTTGGAGCAGGTGCAGGGCTCGTCCCACCAGCTCTTTGAGACCCTGTACGGCATGGTGGCGCAGAGCAAGGCGGCGACGCGGTTCCGGTGCGTGCAGGTGAAGAATGAAACAGTGCCGGGATTCCCGGCTGCGGAGCCTGCCTGGGAGCGGCTGGTGTTCCGCAACGGGGTCTTTGTACCGTGCGGTGACGTTTTAAAGGAGGCGGCGGTCACGGAGGGTAAAACGGCTTTCAAGGCGGCCGTTTCAGAAGCTGTCGGGCAGCTGAATGCGCTGGCCGAGGCTTTGCGGAAGACCACGGAGGGCGAACTGGCGCTGTATGGCGACCAGGCGGCGAATGTTGAGGGGGCGGCCGTCACCCTGCGGGGGTTCGCCATGGACGCGGATTTCGTTTTGGGCGCGTCGGATCCCGATCATGTGTTTTGGGCCGAGCCTGCCGGGCGCAGTGCGGGTACGGCCCACCTGTTTGCGGCGCCGCTGAAGATAGCGGGCGCATTGTCCGACTTGCTTTACCGGCAGAAGTCATCCGTGGTTTTCTGTTCCGCGACCTTGCGGGTGGGAGGGTCATTCACTTACATTGGCAAACGGTTGGGGTTCGATCTGATCGAGCCCGAGCGTGTTTTCACGTGTGTGGCCGAGAGCCCCTTCAACTATCTTGCGCAGTGCGCGGCGCTGGCCCCCACGTTTCTGCCTGAGCCGTCCGGTTCGGCGGGGGGCGGGTATGCCGAACAGCTCAGCGGGCTTATGCTTGACGTGTTCACCCGCACGCGCGGCCGCGCCATGGGGCTTTTCACCAGCTATGAGATGATGAATCAGGTGGCGCGGCTTTTGGAGGAGCCCTTGCGTGAGGCGGGAATCCGGCTGCTGGTACACGGGCTCAACGGCACCCGTGACCAAATCACGCGCGTCTTCCGGTCGGGAGGCGCGTGTGTTCTGCTGGGGACGCATTCGTTCTGGGAGGGTGTGGATGTCGCGGGTGAGGCCTTGAGCTGTGTGGTGATGGCGCGCCTTCCGTTCGCTGCGGTGGGGGATCCGGTTGTTGAGGCGCGCAGCGAGCAGATCGAGCAGGCGGGCGGCAGTTCCTTCCGTGAATTTTCCCTGCCGCAGGCGGTGATCCGTTTCCGTCAGGGTTTTGGCCGGTTGATCCGCACGCGTGCGGATAAGGGCGTGGTGATCGTGGCCGACCCGCGCATTGTCACCAAAAACTATGGCGCGACGTTCAGGAAGAGCCTGCCCTGTCCGCTGCAGAATGTGTCGGGCCGGGATGAATTGCTCGCGCGCGT
>CAZOMH010000630.1:0-3100 GCA_964580415.1 uncultured Nitrospirales bacterium | reverse complement strand
CGGATACAGTACTTCCGGAGACAGATTGACCCCTACTGCGGCACGTGGTGGCGCTCGGACGGCACCACCGAAGGCACTTTTCCGGTGGACGAACTGCACTTGGGCGTGGATATCAATGCGATGCCCATGTTGAATACGCCCTATGTGGAGGCGGGGGATTTTCTGGCCTTCCTGGTGCCGGACGCATCGGGTACGCTTCAGGCGTGGTACACCAACTTCACCCCTGAAGGCACCCGCAGACTCAGCACCGACCCGTCCTTGGGCACCATCGACCAGTACTTCGGCATGCAGCGTGCCGGAACGACTCTCTTTTTCATGGCCAAGGATACCGCGGGCAGAAACTGGCTATGGAAGAGTGACGGCACTCCCGGCGGCACGGTCAAGGTGGTGCAGGCGCCCGGGGAAGCCCCGAACTGCGGGGGACAGCGCGCGGAAGCCTCGGGAAGCTTGCTCTATTTCATAGGCTATGACACGGTACACGGCCGCGAACTCTGGAAAAGCGACGGCACCGCAGGGGGCACCTGTTTGGTAAATGACGTCAAACCCGGCACCGGCAACGGGGTGAACGAACTGATGCACCAGGAGGGCATGCCGGGCAATGGCGTCCTGTATTTTCGAACGTATGACCAAGGCCCCACTGAGCAGTGGCAGACGGACGGCACCGCCGCAGGCACCAAACCCGTGCAGGGGCAGGGGCTCCCGACGATTGAATACAGCAGGGGCAACATTAATCTAAGCGCCGTCTTCTATCTCGGAAAGACTCGCTTTTTCAGCATTTCGAGTGCCCTTTCGGCCGCTGATAACGGCCTCTGGCGCACCGACGGGACGCCGCAGGGAACGAAGCAGCTTGTCAGCGGAAACGGCACTTTCCAAGGCGTCCCGCATACGGATTCAAGTTCCGGGGGGCAGGGGGGAGTGCCAGCATCCATGCGCGCCTATTTCTACGGCGACGCGGCGGGCAATGTGTGGCGGGCGGACGACGGGGTGATGGATTCCACACTGCTGGCCTCGACCGGTTCAGCCACCACGGCCTCCTTCCAACAGTATGCCGGTGGCAGTCACCTGTATTTTGTGGTTCCGGGCCAACTCTGGCGCACCGACGGAACGCCGGCAGGCACTACCCTGTTGAAAACCGTTCCCGGCGCGAGAGCACCTTTTGCGGAAACGGATACGCACGCCCTCTTCCTTGCGTCAGACGGCAATGGAGGGGATGCCCTTTGGCGCACCGACGGCACCGCCGCGGGCACGGTGCCCGCACTGGACAAACCGTCAACGGAACCCTGTATTGCGCATAACGCGCACGTGGTGGGAATGGCCGGGAACAGGGCCATTGTAAGCGACACGGACAGCACCGGAACCATGGCGCTGTGGAGTACGGACGGCACACAGCAGGGCACACTCCGGCTGGAAACCCTGACGGTTGTCCGCCAGTGCTCGCTGAACGGGCAGTCCGGGGAAATACACCCCGACATCTGCCTCCACGCCTCCATGGGGTCCAACCTGTACTTTCTTGTCCGGCTGGACGATTACAGCAGCGAACTCTGGAAAACAGACGGAACCGCCGCAGGCACCATGATGGTCAGTCCGGCATATGCAGCGGGGGGCATGGCGGTCTGTGGAAACACTCTTTACTTCAGCAAGAATTTGAACCTTTGGAAGACGGACGGAACGGCGGCGGGGACTTCCCTTGTATATGGAGGGTACACGACCCACATTGCCGTTGCCGGCGCGACCGTCTATTTCTGGGGGAACGAGACGGCCCTGTGGAAAAGCGACGGCACCGCCGCGGGCACGCAGCGCGTGGCCGAATATTTCAATCCCGAATCCCCCCTTACCCTCTGCGGTCAAACCTCAGGCAACTGCGATCAGCGCATCGACTTCATCTTCCCCTTTGGCCCGGCGGTATTCTTCACCTACGACCGGGCGGACGGCCGGTACCACACCGGTCTTCGCGCTTTTTGGCCGTATTTTTACGGCGGATCATCCGCAGCCCCGGTCAAGCCGGGCAACAACGAGTGCAACGGCTGGTTCAACCCCTGCGCTCTGCCTGTGTCGGGTGCAACCGCCTACATTGGCCTGGGCGAGAGCACCCACGGCGTGGAACTGTGGAAAAGCGACGGCACCGCGGCAGGCACGACGCTGGTCAGGGATATCTGCCCCGGAAAGGCGTCCAGCCTTACAACAGGCATGGTCTACGCCATGGACGGCGCGAACATGTATTTTGCCGCGGCGGACGCCACGCACGGTGTGGAACTGTGGAAGACCGACGGCACCGCGGACGGCACCGTGATGGTGAAGGACATCAACCGGCATCTCGTGCCGGAACGGGGCAGTCGCTGCCCCGACCCCACCGGTTCGGTGCCGCACAACATGTACGCATGCAACGGCGCGGTCTATTTTGCAGCCGCGGACGACATGACGGGGACCGAACCGTGGATAAGCCGCGGCGCGGAGGAAAACACGGTGCGGCTGGGCGACATTTCGCCAGGTCCGGGCAGTTCCAACCCGGGCGAATTCACGCAGGTGGGAAGCCGCGTTCTGTTCACGGCCGCGGACGGCACGGACCGGGGCCGGGAATTGTGGGCCGTCGGCTTTCCGCCCAAATCTCCCGCCGCCCCGGGCGCGGTCGTTCTTGGCCCGGATTCCATTCTGTGGACCTGGCAGGACACTTCCGCGGATGAGACCGGATTCAACCTTTGGTGCGATCCGGAGACCGGCACGCCGACCACGCTGCGGGCGACGCTGGTGCCCAACAGCACCGGATGGCGTCAGGATGGCCTGAGTGCCAATACACCCTACTCGTTCCGGGTAGCCTCGACTGGTGAATACGGCGACAGCCAGCCGTCGGCAACCTTTACAGCATGGACGCTGGCAGCGGAGCCGACAGGCCTTCGTTTCGGCCAGGTCACGAAGAACAGTATTCAAGTCACGTTAAACCCCGTTCCGGCCAACCTCGCGCAGGGACAGTCGGGAATCTATTTGTTGAACCAGACGCAGGGCCTCAATTCGGGCTGGATACGGACAGCCTCGGGATGGAGTTGCACGAAACTCAACCACAACGCGCCGTACACGTTTGTCGGCAGGGCGCGCAACGGCGCGG
>CAZOMH010000629.1:2024-3116 GCA_964580415.1 uncultured Nitrospirales bacterium | reverse complement strand
CGGACTTGAATGCCGGAACCAGTCTCAGCGGACGGGGCGGTCGGCGGCGGCTTCAAGATCGCGCGCGAACGCTTTTCCGAAGACGGTTTGTACAGTGTCGATGACGGCGGGACTGATCGCGGCGGTTTTTCCTGAATTGCGTTCGCAGCAGCCGAAGGTGAAGGCATGCGGGTCAACGGAGAGCACCGGTATGCGGTCACTGGAAAGGGTCAGGGGCCAAAGGATGCACGACCGGGGTTTTGCTTTGCAGGGTGGAATGCCCATCTTTTCGGCGGCCGAGTGCAGGGAGCACCGGAGCGAACCGTTCTTGACGTAGGCCAGCAGGCAGCGGCCATTTTCGGCGGTGTCGATGGCATGCAGGCGTCCGCCGAGTTCCTCGAATATGTTGTCATAATCGCCGTCGGTTTGGAGGCGGGGACAGAACTTTGCCGCATAGGGAAGACACCCGGCCAGGGCTTGAAGTTCACGGTCGGTGATGCAGACTTCATAGGTGGAACAACAGCACCGTTTGGGGGTGCAGACACCGGGGCGGCACTCATGGCGCAATTCGAGGAGGGATGGGATGTCCACGCGGACGCCGCGGATCAGGATGTGGCGCGGGGCATCGTTGCCGGGCGGCTGGAATGCTCGCGTCATGGGTAATCTCGATGGCCCGCGGCTATGGGAGCCGGGGCGGCTGCGCTAAGGGGAACACCGGAATATCCTGGGGATAGCAACCCGAACCTTCTGAGAAGGCCCTCAGAACGAGTTCCCCCCGCGTGTCCTCTGTCAGTATGGCGCTGCCGGGCGCCTCTTCCATCTGAAAGGGGCCTTCGCTGAATTGCGGGTGGTACTTGCGGCTGTTAATGTACTCCACGAAGGCATGTTCGACTTCGTCTTTTGTTGACTTCCAAGTGAGGCCGTGTTCACCGGGCTTGAAATCTGTAATCAGGTCATGGATTCGGCCCGACAGTCGTCCACGCGATTCCCAATAGGTGTTCTGTGCCGCAGGCAGTGCAAGACAGGTTCCCCATGCGACGGTCAGGGCCACTATCGCGCCCGTCACGGCTACGGTGACGCGCGGATTTCTGTTTCGGAAACGCGCGGGACGCA
>CAZOMH010000629.1:0-2014 GCA_964580415.1 uncultured Nitrospirales bacterium | reverse complement strand
CCAGGCCAAGAAGGTGTCCGGCACCATGAGCAGCCCGGCGCACAGGAGCGCCCATTGAATGGCGACGGCCCAGGCTCCGGCCTTTGTGTACGGCTTTGCATAGACGGGGCCCCGGCGGCAGGGCTTGACGGCATAATCATGATCGAGGTCGTGGTTCGTGAGCACGCCGCGCAGTCGGGTGACAACCCCCTCCGACCCCATCAGTTTGGTCAGTGCGGGAAAGCCAAAGGGCAGACGGTAGGTGGTGCTTTCAAGGCCTCCGCCCTCCGAGAGTTCCTGGTAACGGTCCGCAATGATGGTTTTCATGCCTGATACTTGGACAAAGTCGTCGGATATCACGCACAGGTCGAGCAGCAGGTCGGTGCCGGCGAGCCGGGTAAGGCGCATGGGGTACACCGGTTCCTTCGCCGGGAAGGTGATCGACAGGGGATGCGGACGAAGAGGGCCGGCGGCATCCTGCCGCAGTTTCACCGCCACAAAGCGCCAGCCGTTTTTGATGTAGTCCGCGACGACGGGCATGCCTCTTTCGGGCATGTTGCGGAAACCGTTCTCACCGAGCCATTGGTCCAGCGCGGCGGGCGTGTCGGCCTTGAGTGTCTGCACCGTGTAGTTGCCGACGGCCCGGGCATTGGACACTTCCATGCCGGCGACGACGGGTGGTGACCCGCCGCGCGGGCGCAACTGGCTTCCCGAGAGGCCAATCATGAGACAAAAGCAGAATGCGGCGGCCATAAGAAGGGCCGGCCACGGGGCGAAACGCGGCGCCGCAAGCATGTACATCGCCCAGAACACAAGGAACAGTCCCAGCAGCAGAATCCACCTGTTGCCATGTTCAACGACCCTGGGTGACATGATGCTGGACAGGGCCACGAAGATGCCGCGTCCGGCTTCGGCGACTTCGGTCGGTTCGGCGGGCACGGGGACTATCCAGGCCAGTTCTCCCCCGTTTCCATCAACGGTGGACTGCACGAACAGTTTTTCCACGCCATCCCGGTAGACGATCAGCGCCTGCTGGTTGGGAATCCCCGGAATACGGAGGTCCGCCTTGGGCGGGAGATGAATCCCGTCGGCGAAGGCGGGACAGGCGGCGAACAAAAAGAGGGACAGTACGCGCGCCGCTGTGGCACTTGCGGAGATTCTTCTGTTTGTCACGCGGTGTTCTCCCCCGCTCTTTGTCACTGCCACAGGATGCTTAGCCCCAATCCCAGGATCAGGGCGCCCAAGAGAACCAGGAGAAGCGCGAAAGAGACCATGTCTTTCCGGGTGCGATTGGTTGGCAAGGAATGCAGCCGGCCCGTAAGCAAAAGTGAGACCATCGGCGTCATTCTCCTGCCGGTCTGGCCGGGTGCCGGCACGCCCGCCAATTCACGGAATACCCATACGGAGCCCATGAATGTGCCCAGAAGAAATGACGGCAGGGCCAAGTATCTCAGAATCCTCAAACACGCGGGGATGAGGCCGTTTGCTGCGCGGGTGTCGGGGTGGCCAGCCAGCAAAAGTATGAGAACGGGGATGGTGATACAGTAGAGGATCATGGCGAGGGAGGCGATGCCGATCCGGTTGTAGAACCGGATTCGTTTTGCGGATTCGATTTCTCCACCCGGTTCGGGGTGTGTAGTTTGGTCCGTCATGGGCGCGTTCCTCTTCCCTTGGACGGTTGTTTTAAGCCGACCCTGTTTCCGTAGAGAGAGAGTACCACGGTGCGGCCAAAGGCCGCAACCGGAGAATTTATAATTCCAGAGTCAGAATCGGGAAGACCATGGAACGCGCAGAACAGCACAGGCATGGAGTGTGGGTTGTGCTTCGCTTTGTGCTCAATGCGTTCTTGCGGTTTCAACAAAGACGAGCGGCCACAAAGAGCCTGGAGCAGCATAGCCGCAACCAAAAGAGTCCCGAGTCGCGCGGTCTTAGGTTCCCCATTGAGGACGAGGAGGACAGAAGTCTTAGCCCGGATATCCAACCAGTTACTCCGAACAGTCGTACCCGCACGCGGGGCGCGAGCCTCCTATTAGCC
>CAZOMH010000628.1:0-3117 GCA_964580415.1 uncultured Nitrospirales bacterium | reverse complement strand
CGGAAGTGGTGAAGGATAGGGTGTCGCCCTCGTTGATTGTCTTGTTTCCGATGGCATTCAGCACTGGCGGACGGTTCACATTGTTCACCGTCACGGTGATGGTTTCACTGTCGCTTTGAGGCAGCACACCGTTGTCTGTGACTGTGAACAATACGCCCGGATATGCGCCAGAATCAGAATAACCTGGTGTCCAAGTGAAGGTCCGAGTGTTCGCATCGAAGGAGGCCCCGGCTGGCAAGTTGGACGCAGAATAGGTCAATGCATCACCGTCAGGATCGCTGGCGGAGATGGTAAAGCTCAACGTAGTGCCTTCGTTCACCATCTTGTTCCCGATGGCATCCAACACGGGGGGATGATTCACGTTTCCAACGGAAATGGTGATCGCTTCAGAAGTGCTCTTTGGGGGAGTGCCATTGTCGGTTACCGTAAACAGCACGTTGGGATAGTTGCCTGTCGAGCCCGGCGCGGGCGTCCAGGTGAACTTATGCGTCACGGGGTTGAACAGTGCCCCGGACGGCAGGTTGGAGGCGCTGTACACCAGGGTGTCGCCGTCTGGATCGCTGGCGAAAACGGTGAACTCCAAGAGTTCGCCTTCCTTGACGGCCTTGTTTCCGATGGACGACAAAACCGGCGGACGATTCACATTGTTGACGGTGATCGTGATCGACTCGGAATCCGTCAGAGGCGTCGTGCTATTGTCGGCCGCGGTGAAAGTCACGCCGGGATACGTGCCCGCCGCGGCATAGCCCGGCGTCCATGTGAAGACATGGGTGCCCGGGTCGAAGGAAGCACCGGAGGGAAGGTTCGAGGCGCTGTAGGCCAGCGGATCGCCGTCCGGGTCGGTGCCGGAGACCACGAAAGTCAGCAGCGCACCTTCATCCACCGTCTTGTTTCCGATGGCATCGAGCACCGGTGGACGGTTCACGTTGTTGACGGTGATGGTGATCAATTCGGAAGCCGTGAGCGGCGGGTTCCCATTGTCGGCCACGGTGAAGGTGATGCCGGGATACGTGCCCGCCGCGGCATAGTCCGGCGTCCAGGAGAAGACATGGGTGTCCGGGTCAAAGGAAGCGCCGGAGGGAAGGTACGCGGCGCTGAACGTCAGCGGGTCGCCGTCCGGGTCGGTGCCGGAGACCACGAAAGTCAGCAGCGCACCTTCATCCACCGTCTTGTTTCCGACGGCGCCGAGCACCGGCGGGCGGTTCACGTTGTTGACGGTGATCGTAATGGCCTCCGAATCACTCAACGGCGGGGTGCTGTTGTCGTATACGGTGAAGCTGACTCCGATGTAGGTGCCGGCATCAGCATAACCGGGCGTCCAGGTGAACAGTCGTGTGGCCGGATCAAAGGACGCGCCGGGAGGCAGGTTGGAGGCGCTGTAAGTCAGCGTGCTTCCCGGCTCGGCATCGGTGGCCGACACGGCGAACGTCAGAAGCGAGCCCTCGTTGACGGACTTGTTCCCGATGGCGTCCAGCACGGGCGGCGCTTTCGGCGTGCCGATGGTGAACGTCCACGTCTGCCCGGTCGTCGTTCCGTTCGGGTTCACCGCATCGACGCGCCAGTTGTAGGTTTGGCCGTCCTGCAGCGAGAAGAGCAGTTGGAGGAAGGTGCTCGTCACGCCGGTGGCGACCGGCGTGCCGGGAACCGGCTCGCCCTGGCGCCACAAATAGATATTGTAGGTCTGTGCGAGACCAGACCCGGTCCAGGAAAGCAGCGGCTGCTCCGCGGCGACATAGCCGCCGTCCGGTGTGGCGCCCTCTGTCGGCACGCCGGGGGCTGCGCTGGTAATCCGGTTCCACCAGGCCGGATCGGTCGTCATCGGTTCGTTGTAGTCGAAGACAATCGTGGCCGCGTTGTTGACCAGGCCCGCTTCAGACGCGCCGCTGTACGTGGCGCCCGGCCCGGCGTCGGAGCGCACCCGTACGGAATAGGTAACATAGCCCTCGCCAATGTGGCTCGCGTTGTCGGGCGGCAGAATGCCGTCATAGGCGTCGGCGGGCCATCCGTCGGCGGTGGAGGGGTCCACGGCGCGCAGGTACCAGGACACCACGCCCGTGGAGAGACTGATGCCGGCCTCGGCACGGATCTTGAGTGTTGAATCCGCCTTCTGCGCTTCGAGGGTCCCCGTTGCGAAGCCGTCCAGTCCCGTCAACACCTGGTTGGAGAGCACGACCTCGCCCAGGCGGAGCGTGGTCCAGTCGAGCGCGTCGGACAGCGGGTTCGTGATGCGGATTTCCTGGGCGGACGCTGTGGCGGCGGGCTTGTTCTCGAAATACACCGTGTAATGGAGAACCTCGCCGGGGGCCACGTACCGCTGCGTGTCCGGGTTCCCAAAGCCCAGCGGGCCGGAGATCTCGTTCGGGTCCTGGGACCTCGCCAGGGGCGAGTTCTTGTCATCCAGAAGCAACTTGTCGAGAACAGGAAGAGGCTCATCGGGGTCTGTCGGTTCCTGGGGCCGCAGGACGGTGATGGTCTTCTCCGCCGCTTTGCGTATGGAACCTACGGTTCCCGTGACCTTTAGTGAAGCTTGATATCGTCCCGGCTTGCTGTAAGTATGCACAGGGTTCTGCTCTGTGGACGCAGACCCGTCCCCAAAGTTCCAGGACCACTTGTTGATGGAACCGGAGCCTTTGTCTGACTTGTCCGTGAATGCCACTTGCAGGGGACTCTTTCCGGAGATCGGTGACGCCTCGAACGCAGGCGTGGCGGCGTACCAGGTGCCGACCACTTGGGAGTTGTCATAAGACCAGTTCACGCCGTAGTCAAAGTTGATCCCAAAATCGCTGAGATCACAGAGTGCTATTCCGGCCGTGAAGATGGCTCCGCGACTCAGCGTCAGGCAGGGACGGGGAAGAAGCGCCACCTCTCCACGGAAATATCCTTCCACCGAACCCGTCAATCCCGTCATTCCGTAGAACCTGAGTTTGATTTCCGGTTTGATATAGGCCTTGACATAGGCCGTGGCGTCGATTTCGAAATTGGGTTCGACGTATTCGGATCCCTGCGTGAGATCATTTACCGGCCTGTATCCGCCCGTGCCGTTCTTGTTGGTGTATTCCCATCCGGCGCGGGCGGTGGTGCTGGAGTCGGCCAAGCTGGCGCTGTATTTTCTGGGCA
>CAZOMH010000627.1:0-3122 GCA_964580415.1 uncultured Nitrospirales bacterium | reverse complement strand
GCAGTCCGGCGTGGATTACGTGCTCATTGTGGGTTCGCACACGCACCACGGCCCGACCATAGAGCTGTTGGACCAGCCCGGTTACGGAAAGGGCACGTGGGATGCCTCGGTGCAATATTCACAGTGGCTGCAGCAGCAATATATTGACGTAATCAACGAGGCGGCGAAGAACACAGCCCCGGCGAAGATCGGCTGGGCGGTGCAGGACACCGATTTCAACCACAACCGCCAGAGCCACAAAGAGCCGAAAGTGCGCGAGAAGACCCTTTCCGTGCTCCGGGTGGACGGGATGGACGGCAAATCCGTCGCGGTTCTGGCGAACATGGCCGCGCATCCCGTGATGGAGAGCATCATGGACCGGCGTTGGAGCAGTGAATGGCCGGGCGTGATGCAGGGGGCCGTGGAAGAGCAACTGGGGGGGACCTGCCTGTTCATGCAGGGGGCTTCGGGCGACATGTCGCCGGAAACCAGGGAGGGCAGCCGTGGTGTGGATGGTTTTGGCAGGATGGTGGGCGCGAAGGTCGTCGAGATGGCAAAGGGCATAGAGACGAAAGTGCCGGAGCACCCGGGCATTGCGGGGGATACATGGTCCTTTTCGGGGCCGACGCGGATGGATTTGACGAATCCCATCGTGCTGGGCACCTTCAAGCAGTTCTTCTATCCCGAACTGATGGCAATGCTGGTTGAAATGCCCGGTAACACTATAACCCTGCGCGGCTCGACCCTTCTGCTCAACGGGGAGATTGCGCTGGTGGGCGCGGCGGGAGAACTCTTCTCCGACCTGTCCAACCGGATCAAGGCCCGGTCGGCTGCGCCGGTGACCCTCGTTTTCGGTTACTGCAACGGACACTGCCTGTATGTGCCGACGCGCGAGGCGCTGGCGGAGGGGGGCTATGGTGCCGACGCGACAATGTCGTGGGTGCCGGAAGGTACGGGCGAAAAGGTGGTGGAACAGGCAGTTTCGGACATAGAGAAACTGATGGATGAAACGAAGGCCAAATAGGGGCGCATGACAGCCTTGTCTGGAAAGACCCCGGAGAGTAGAATAGCACCCGGTCGGAATATCGTGGAGTCTGCCTCCACTGAAATATAAGGCGGGCCGACAAGGTGGCAAAACGTTTCTTGAGTCTGCGTTTGCAGGCGTTTCTGTTCTTTTTTGCCGTGCATCTGGTGCTCTTTGTGGCGGCGTTTGGGGCGGTGGGCGTGTGGCTGATGCACAGTTTTGCCGCATTGGAAACGGAGCAGGCGGACGTCGCGGTTCGGCAGACACTGGGTGCCGTAGAGTCCGAGGTGCAGGACCTGGATACGGTCACCTGGGATTGGGCTCCTTGGGACGATTGCGTGTCCTTCATCCAGTCGGGCGACCCTTCATTTGTTTCCCGAAACCTGCCTCCCGAAACCATGCAGAACCTGCGGCTGAATGTGGCGCTCTTCTTGAATGTCCGCGGGGATGTCCTGTACAGCCGCTTCGCGGACTTCCACACGGGCAAAGAAATGCCCATGCCGAAGGGGTTGGCCGCCCATATCGGACAGGACGGATTACTGACCCGTCACACAGACAATCAAGGCCACATTTCAGGCGCGCTCCTGCTGGACGGCAACACCTGCCTGCTGGTGTCCTCGCGGCCGATCACGATGACAAACCATGAGGGGCAGATTTACGGGACGGTAATAATGGGCCGGCTGCTGGGCGGGTTTGTCGTTGACCGGCTCGAGGAAAAGGTGCAGGCGCCGCTGTCGGTGCTCTATTCCGGGGACACTGCGCCCGCGGGTGCCTATGGCGATGTGTTTTCGGCACTGGTTTCAGAGGGTGGAAAGCACTTCCTCCGGACCAGTTCGCGGCAAATTGACGCTTTTTGCCTGGTTCCCGACCTTGAAGGCAAAAACGGCGTGGCGCTCCATTTGGACCTGCCCCGGAAGACCTATGAGAAGGGACAGCATCTGTACCGCCTCTTTGCCCTGGCTTTTGTGGCGGTATTCCTGCTGATTCATGTGTCCACCGGCCTGTTCCTGGAACGGCGCATATTGAGCCGCATCGCACAGTTGCTTGGGACGATCACGCGAATCAGCACGAGCGAGGATGCGTCTGAAAGGGTGCGGATTACGGGCCGGGACGAGATTACGCGGCTTGCCGGCGGGTTCAACGAAATGATGGACGGTTTGGAGGGCGCGCGGCACCGCCTGATGGAGGACGATGCGCGGCTTGCGGCCATCCTCGACACGGCGGCGGAGGGGATCGTCACAATGGACGAGGAGGGGCGAATCATCAGTTTCAACGGTGCGGCGGAGGGGATTTTCGGATACACGGTGGGCGAGGTGCATGGAACCAGTTTTGCCCAGCTGCTGGCTCCGCCCGAAGGAACCGCGCCGGAGAGATACCTGGCACAATGCCTCTATCTGGGAGGCGAGAAGGAACGTCATGGCCGCGAGGTGCCGGGCCGGCGCAAGAACGGCGCCGCTTTCCCGATGAGCCTTTCGGTGAGCCGCCTTCCGATAAACGGGGGTGGGACGCTGCTGACGGGTATTGTGCGGGACATCACGGACGAGAAGCGCCATATGGCGATGCTCGAATTCGCCGCCACCTACGATCCCCTGACACGGCTGCTGAACCGCAACCAGTTTGAAGAGCATCTGGCGCGGGCCATGTATTCGGCAGATCGGTACCATCATACGCTGTCGCTTGTCATATGCGATGTGAACAACTTTACGGGCGTCAACGACAAGCACGGTCATGCGGCGGGCGACGAGGTGCTTCGGGTGTTTGCCCAGACTGTGCGCGAAGAAATCCGCGCAAACGACTTTGCGGGGCGCTGTGGCGGGGATGAACTGTGCCTTGCCCTTTTGCATGCAACGCGGGCCCAGGCCGGCCTGTGCATCGACCGCATCCGGGAACAGTTGGAGGCGCATGAATTCTCCGGGGCGGCCGGCTCGCGCTTCAAGGTGACAGTCTCTTGCGGCCTTGTTGAATTGCCGTCCGCGGAAACGACGCAGGAACAGTTCTTTGCCCATGCATACCGGGCACTCTATGAAGCCAAGGCGCACGGCCGGGATCGTGATCAGACCCTTTAAAGACAGGGAGGACAGAAGTCTTAGATCCCCCCTTGAGGGGGGTGCTGCGAAGC
>CAZOMH010000626.1:0-3124 GCA_964580415.1 uncultured Nitrospirales bacterium | reverse complement strand
CAACCTCCGGCTCATGGAGCGCCTGCGCTCCATCGACCCCGATTACGCAGCCACACTCACCAGCGAAAACGACCAGGTCCGCATCGTGCGCGCCCTCGAGGTGCATGAGGCCACCGGCGCCACCTTCTCCGAACTGCACCGGCGCCACCGCGCCGCGCTCGAACCCATGCCCGCGCTCCAGGTCGGCATCCGCATGGACCGCGAAGTCCTCTACCGGCGCATCAACCAGCGGGTCGATATGATGATGGCCGCCGGCTGGCTTGAGGAGGCAAAACGCCTGATCGAAAACGGCTACGGCCCCCACCTGGACCGGCTCAAAGCACTCGGCTACCGCGAACTCGCCGCCCACCTCCGCGGAGAACAAGACCTCGCCACCGCCGTCGCCGCCGCCAAACAACACCACCGCCGCTACGCCAAACGCCAACTCACCTGGTTCCGCGCCGATCCCCGCATCCACTGGCTCGACTGGGACCCAAAAGACGGAACCACCCCGCTGACCGACCAAACCCTGTCCCTCTGGCAGAAAAACAGGGACTGAGAAAAACAGGGGTCTGTCCCTGTTCTTCACCTGTTTTTCAAAGACTTCTGTCCCCCTCGTCTTCAAAGCGCCAAGCGCCGCGCTTATCCTTGCAATTTATCCATGTGCTGGATAAAATACAAGGATGATTCCTCGAAGAATAGCAACCACCGTTCGAGATGCGCTGAGCCGCCAAGCCGCCGTGGCGCTTGTAGGCCCCCGCCAAGCGGGCAAAACCACCTTGGCCATGGACATTGCCAGGGAGACGAACGCCCTCTACTTGGACCTTGAAGACCGAACAGACCGGGAGAAACTGGCCGACCCGGCTTACTTTCTGAGCCAATACGAAGATCGTCTCGTTGTGCTCGACGAGATTCATCGCGTTCCGGAACTGTTTCAAACATTGCGCGGGCTGATTGACAAAGGCCTCCGGGAGGGAAAACGGAACGGGCGGTTTCTGTTGCTGGGTTCGGCATCCATCGACCTCCTGCGCCAGTCAGGGGAAAGTCTGGCCGGCCGTATCGCCCATATCGACATGGGTCCCTTTGACATCTCAGAGGTGGGTGATGACCGGGCCCGGGCCACCAATCTGTGGGTTCGCGGCGGTTATCCGGACAGCTTCCTGGCCGACAACGACGAACAGAGCCTTGCCCTTCGCAGGGATTTCATCCGGACCTATCTTGAGCGCGATGTCCCCATGTTTGGACCGCGCATACCTTCGGAAACCCTGGAACGCCTGTGGACCATGCTGGCACACGGTCAGGGCACATTGCTGAACGCGTCCAGGCTTGCCGGCAGCCTTTCGACAAGCGCACAAACCGTCACACGGTATATTGACCTGCTGGCCGACCTCCTGTTGGCACGGCGTCTGCAGCCTTTCCATGCCAATCTGGGCAAAAGGCTGGTGAAGTCCCCGAAAGTGTATGTCCGCGACAGCGGTCTGCTCCACGCCCTGCTCGGAATACCCGGTTACACCGCCCTGTGCGGCCATCCGGTCGTTGGAACGAGTTGGGAAGGCTTCGTCATCGAGAACCTGCTCGCAGCCGCCCCAAGCCGCACCCATGCGAGCTTTTACAGAACCGCGGCAGGCGCAGAAATCGACCTGTTCCTTGAATTGCCGACCGCCGGACGTTGGGCCGTCGAAATCAAACTGGGTTCCTCCCCGAAATGCGGCAAAGGCTTCCACCAGGCCCGCCAGGACCTCAAGCCGGACAGGTCCTTCGTTGTGTATTCCGGACCGGACCGTTACCAGATTACCCCCGGAGTTGAAGCACTCAGTCTGGGCAATCTGGTCCAAGAACTGGCCAGCCTGTTCTGAAGAACAGGGACCCGGCTGCGCTTCGCTCCGCCGGGGTCAGTCCCCGTTTCTCGAAGCCCGGGGTATGCCCGGGCTGAAAACGTCGCTCTGGCTTCCGACAGGCGGCTGCTACCACTTGTAACTGTATCCGAAAATCACCGAAAGCGCCCCGGCGGTCAGTTCCGTGCCCCTGCCAAACCACGAGAAAATATCCTTCTCGCCCTTGCCCGTTTCTGTCAGTGTGTGACGGGGTGCCCAGACACCCACAAAATGCACCTCGTTGTTTTCGTTGATCTGGTGGGTGACGCCTGCGGTGTAGTGCTCCTCAACCGTGACGGGCACGAGGCCGCTCAACATCACATGATCATCACTGATCGGTGTGTTGGAATACGAGTAGCCGCCCATGAACGTCCATTTTTCAAGGGCCTTCCATTCGACCCCGAACTTCACGCCATGCTGGTTCCGCCAGTTGAATCCGCCGCCGTCAAGCATCGGAGAACCGTACTGGGGAATCGACTCCCAATTCAGAAACTTGTAGTCCAGGGTCAGTTCGACTTTCGGGTGGATGCTGTACGCCACACCCGCCTGAACAACCTGCGGCGTGTCGAGGGTCGATTTCATCAGGTCCGTGTACTTGTCCTGCACCTGCACCCAGTGACGCGACGAATAGCCCGCGCCAACGGCCCATTTTTCCCAGCGCTTGTAAATGCCCAGACCAAAACCGGCGCCATAGGCCGTGTCCCAGTCCATGTCGCCCGCGGTGGGTGCAAAATTCAGCGTGATATGGTCGCTCCGGAAACGGTTCATCGAGCCGTGCAGACTGATGCCCAGCGCCCAGCCGTTGTCCAACTCGTAGGCGTAGGACATCACGCCGCGAATGTGCTGATAGTCCAGACGCCGGTCCGTGTTGCCCTCAAAAATCCGGGATATCCAGTTGCGAGAGTGCGCATAATCCACCCCGGAACCGCTCGGGATGAAGAGCCCCCCGCCCAGGGTGCCCACCGACAACGGCAGTATGAAGCCGCTGGACGTGATAAAGGCCTCCTTGTTGGACTCCAAAGGACCGTCCAACTGGTTGCCCATGAGCCCCTTGGGACTCATGTCGATGTCTGTGAACACCGTGTAGAAGTTGATGTCGAAGCGCCGTTCAAGATCGACCATGCTGGCCGGGTTCATGTAACTCCAGTACGCGCTGCGCGGACTGGCCACACCGCTGGAGGCGCGTCCCAACTGCAATGCGTCGTTGCCCAGCAGAAACACCCCCTCGCTGGCCCGGGCACCTGCCGCCAACATCACCAATACCACCATCG
>CAZOMH010000625.1:0-3139 GCA_964580415.1 uncultured Nitrospirales bacterium | reverse complement strand
ACATGCCGCCCGTCTTCATGCATGGAGTAAACCAGCGTTGAAACCGCCCGCCTTTTCAGCTCCGCAACAAGCAACAAGCCGTCCTCATCCCCCAGGGAAAGGTCCACCAGCACCACGTCCGGCCCGAGTTCCGCCGCCCGCGCCAGCGCCTCGGCGCTGTTCCCCGCCTGCGCACACACCGAAACCCCCTCCGGCTCAAGCAGGAGGGCCAGCCCCTGGCGAACCGCCGGATGGTCGTCCACAATCAGAACCCGGATGGGGGGCGGCTCTTTCACATACTCACTGTCCATACTTCACCTCTTCCGTTTCCTGCGGCCCTTTCTCCGGTCTGACCAGTCCGCCGGGCGGCACCCGGCAGAACACCCGGGTTCCCCCTGCGCGCCCGGGCATTATGGCAAATTCGCCCTCCAGCACGCCCGCCCGGCAGGCCATCGTGCGCAGCCCCATGCCCTCCGCTGAAATCTCCGCCGGCGGACCGACACCGTCGTCCTCCACCTCCAAAAGCAACCCGGCCGCGTCCCTGCGCAGCACCACGGAAATCCGGCCGGCGTGCGCGTGCCGCATCGCATTGCTTGCCGCTTCCTGGGCGATCCGGTAAAGATGCTGTGCGGTCACGGCATCGGCGACGCCCACATCCCCGACCGCCTCGAACGTGCAGGCAATGCCGGAAACTTCCCCGGTCCGCCGGACAAGCGTCCGCAGGGCGGCCTCAAGCGCCCCGGCATCCGCACCGAGCGGACAGAGCCCCCTGGCAACCCCGTGCGCCTCGTCAATGGTCTCTTCGAGCAAAGAAGAAAGGGCCGCAAAGTCCGCCGCGGACGGCATTTCGCCCCGGCCCACCCGGCGGGCCATCGCCTCCGAACGCAGCAGTGCCCCGGTAAGTTGCTGGCACACACCGTCGTGTATTTCGTGCCCCAGGCACCGCCGCTCCTCGTCTCCCGCCCGGGCAACTTCGCGTTCCAAACGCCTCCTTTCCGCCATTTCGCGCTCCAAATGCCGGTAGGCGTCGCGTCGGCCGTCGGCTTCCCGCTCCAGATCCGCCAGCGACTGAAGCAGGAACCGGTGAAAACGGTCCAGCAGGATCATTGGGGCGACCAGCAATCCTGTCAGCACCGCGCTTTGCGTCCACATAACTCCCGGCGGCATCAATACTTCCCCATGTGCGGGCACTATGACCCCGACCAGTGCGGGCATGCCGTGCAGCAGCGGAGCGAACAGAATGACGACAACCCCCGCCACGGTGGCGGCCCGCCCCGCCCGCGCCCCAAACAGCACCATCGTTATCATCGGCAGCACCACCGGCAACGCCCGCACAAACGGCCCCTGCGGAACGGCAATACTGCCCACAACCATCGCCATGCACCCCGCGATCATGAACAACCATGCCCGGATACGGTAATCGACACCGCGGCGCAACACCACGCACGATACAATCGTCCCGTAAGTGCCGAACATTGTCACCTGAACGGGCCAGGGGACCGCGGGCCCCAAACCTGCGAACAAGAGCGCAACCGCCGGCAGATACACCACCGCACTGGCGGCGATCAGGGCGTCCGCGGCCCTTCGCCGCCATTCGCCCAACGCCGCCCCGACGGCGCTGTATTCCGTGTCCGGTCCACAAAGCATTCCGCTGAATTCTCCCAGGCGAGACGCCGCGCCTGCGGCGGTTTTTCTCTTGTCTTTCAAGAGTGTACGAGGATACCAAACGCCATGCAAAGGGCGAAGCCGCACGCGCGGGATGAAACACCGCGCGCGACCGTGCTAGATTCTTGTCATGGCCCGGCCCCCGGGCAGCCATGTGCCGGGAAACGCGGCGCACGTTTCCGTCGATGACCAAACCCGTGGAGACATCCCCGCTCACAGGAGACAAACCATGATAATGTCCTGCCTGATTGCGGCCTTTGCGATCACCGCGCAACAACCGGTCATCCACAAGATCGGAACCATCGACTGCGACCTCGTGGAGTCCACCCCGGTCGTGTTTCACGGCAAATTGCACCGTTTCGAGTATGTCCGCGAAGGTTATTATGCCAACAAAACCGGCGCATCCTATTTCCGGTTCATTGACACGGCCACGGGCGGGGCCACACCCGCCTTCGCCGCCGGGTACCATCTCGGCTGCGCCTTCTCCGACGGCGACACGATGTATGCCTACGGCGTGAAGAAATGGGGGGGTGACGAAATCCGCACGTTCTGGTCAAAGGACCTCAAGGACTGGCAGGACACCGCGGCAATCCGGCTCCCCGGTTGGGAAATCTTCAACACCTCGGTCTGCAGGGGCGAAGAGGGATACACCATGGCCCTGGAAATCGGCGCCCCAAAGGAGGAGGCCGGCGTCCCGTTCACAACACGCTTCGCCCTGTCCAAAGACGCCCGGAGCTGGACCCTGACCCCCAGCGCCTGCGTTTACACGAAAGAGCGCTACTCGGCCTGTCCCGCACTCCGGTTTCTCGACGGCCGGTATTACATGGTGTACCTCGAATCCTATCCCGGCTTCTATGCGTCAAACATCGTGCGTTCAAAAGACCTCGCAACCTGGGAAGAAAGCCCGTTCAAACCCATCATGAAACACTCCGACGAGGACCGGAAACTCGCCAATCCCAACCTGTCACCGGAACTCCGGAAGCGCGTTGGCGAAGCCGCGGACCTCAACAACAGCGATATCGATTTCTGCGAATTCAACGGCAAAACCGTCATCACCTATTCATGGGGCAACCAACAGGGAACCGAGCATCTCGCCCAAGCCGAATACGAAGGGACCCAGGCCGACTTCCTGCGCGGCTTCTTCCCTCCCGAAAAGTAACCGCGGCGCGGCTTTCGGCAGTGGGACCCCCAATCCGGCGCTCTTGGCTCCAAAGGAATCACACAACAGCAACCACGGGCGGCCGAAGGGAACCCGTGGTCAACCGTGAATTTGGTTTTGGTTGGCCCAAAGCGGCATGCTTTGGGGGCGCTTCAGAAAAATGGCGCGCGACAGAGGAGAACGCCGAATGAAACCACTCGTCATGATGACACTGGCGGCGGTGGTCCTGGTGGTGTTCCTGCTCGGAGGGGCGGCGGGCATCTGGTTCAGCCAGAACTACCGAATCGTGCCCGTCGACGCGCAGGTCCAGCAGACCGCATCGGCACTGCGCGCAGC
>CAZOMH010000624.1:0-3143 GCA_964580415.1 uncultured Nitrospirales bacterium | reverse complement strand
CTCTTCATCGAGCGGAAGCCGTGGGGTCGGCTGTGGTCGTCCATGTTCAGGTTGCGCGTGTCCAGCACACGCTGCCACGTCGTGGCGGAAGCATCCGGGCGGTAACGGCGGATTTCCGGATAGACTGGCTGGCGGTTGGGCTGGAAGCCCTTCCACTGTTGCACCCGGTTCCACGTGCCCACGTAGACAAAGCCGTCCTCGGCGGTCTTGCCGTCCGGCACAAAAAACTCCATTGACCAGGGGTAGTCGTTCTGGTCCTGCGCCTGGTCCACCGGGTCAAAGCCGTTGGCGGAAATCTTCTCAAAATCCCCCTCATTGAGTCCGCCGGGGCCCTGCTCGGGCTGCCGGAGGCACCCGGATACGAAAAGCGATGCCGCACATACCGCCAAAACAAAGGGAGAAATAGTGTGCATCTTCATGAACGGCCTCCTTGGTTGTGCAAATAATAGTGGGAAATGCTTGCGAAAGCAAAAAGGCAGGACATGGAGCGTTCCGCAAGGGCGTTTTGGCCGTGAAATAGTCTTTTGGGACCTTGCAGCGGCCGAAAGTTGGGATATGGCCTATTCCCGGCGTATTGGCGAATCGCACTGTAAAAATATGGCAATATAATAAAAGTGAGATTGACAGGATGGGCGGATGAGCATAAAGTGATGTGTTGGTCAAAATATAGCCCCGTTATCCAACGGGGAATGCGGGTTGTGTAACGGCAAGGAGGCACTATGAACGGTTCATTGTCAAAGAACATCTTGATGGTTGTCGCGGTGCTCGTATTGTTTTCCTCTTGCAAACGCGACACATTCACCTATGAGGTTTCCACGGAAGTTACTCCTTCGGTGCCGACGCTGCCCGGAGCAAACGGAGGCACCAGCGCGGTTGAGGCCTATCAGGACGAAAATGGGGTTCGCACGGACTTTCTTGCCGACGAGGTGGTTATTTCTCCCAAGGACCAGGCGGAGTTTGACCAGTTTCTGAGTGATTATGGCGGCACGGTGGTTGGCGACAATTCTGTGCCAGCCCCGCCAGATTTCCTGAAAGCGAGAGTGCGTCCCACCAAGGAAGGCCTTGCGGCCACGAGCTATACTGTTCGTGTCACGAAATACCCGGACACGGGGAATTTCTCCCGGGACGCGCTCAAGCGGGGTTCCAAGGGGAAATACCTTTTCTCGTCGGAAACGGGCATCAAACTGATGGCACTTACCTCGCACGAAAAGACCCGCGGTCTGAAGATACACCCCAATTTTGTCTTTATCGGGCACGACATGCTCCATCAGACGGAAGAGCGGCCTTTGGCGGGGGGCGGATATGAAAACGCCATGAACTACTTTGTGTTTCACGGCGAGGAGAAGTTCGAATCAAGCAGGTCATCCATATACAAGGCATGGCAGTTCATGGCCGCCGCCAATTATGTGGCCCCGCAATGGTTTGGCCTGGCCATTTTGGACGGGGGCTTCTGGCTGAACAGCAGTGGCGGGCCGATGCAGGGACCGGCCGGCGTCGGGACCGACCTGCCTGGCGAGATTGTCCAATATGACTTTTACCAGGATGACTATATAGCCGACGGCGGAAACCCGAACAGTTGTTCCGGCGGCAGCCCGTGCCCCTGGCACGGGAACGGCACCGCCAGTGTTTCGTCCGGCTTCCTGAACAACAGGGCCGCCATCGCGGGCTCGGGGGGCCAGGTTTCACAGCCTTACCTGTTCAAATTGAGACTCACCAGCGACCAACAGGATCGGGCTATACGAACGGCCATCAGTTGGGGCGCGGAAGTGGTGAACATGAGTTTCGGCGGGCCCTGCAACGGCGATTGCATGGAATACAAGGATGACATTGACCTTTTTGATCACTTCCAGCAGGCCTACGATGCCGGGATTATTCTGGTTGCCTCCGCGGGAAATGATGCTGTCGATGTGGATGCGAACAATATTTTGCCCTGCCGTATCGGCGGGGTTATCTGCGTCGGCGCCCTGGAAAGTTACAAGAACAAGGCCATCGGTTATTCCAACTATGGGGCGGGCGTCGACATCTGGGCCGACACCAACGTTCCCGCCATGCCCAACGGAGATTCCCCCAATGACCTTACCATGGCGGGCGGCACGAGCGCTTCCAGCCCGCTGGTGGCGGGCGTTGCCATGATGATGAAGCGGATCGATCCCACGCTGAATTCCGACCAGGTTAATGCCATCCTGCAAGACACCGCGTTCAAGACGGGAGCCTATCAGTCGTCGGACCCCAAGGTCCAGCCGAAAGGCTACATGGATGCGTACCGGGCGGTCTTGGCGGCCGCGAAGAACCGCATATTCGACGACCACTTCGAGCCCAACAATACGGAAGCACAGGCAACACCGCTGGGTCCGGGACACTACGAGGACCTGACGCTCAACCCGGGCCAGTGGGACTACTACACGTTTTCCCTCAGCGACTACGGTTCCATCAGTTTTGACCTGGAATACATGGCGCCCATGGGCTACATCTTTTTCAATATGATTCCCGGAACTCCGGGCGCAATTTTGGGCGGCGTGTCAACAGGAGCGAACAGCCGGGGATACCATTACAGTTCGACCCTGGTTCCTCCGGGCACGTACAAGCTTCTGCTGAGCGCCTATAATCCCCAGTATTACTTCATGGATTTCGCGAAGAACGAGTCGGGCCTGCTGCCGGACGAGTTTGAGGCCAACAACACCTTTGCCACCGCGACGGGACTCCTCCAGACCTCGGGTTCCTGGGAACTTACCCTGCACCAGAAGGACGCCGGCGACACCGACTACTTCCTGGTGGAGATTCCCACCATGCTGGCCGCCGTCGGCAGAGAGATCAATATTGTCGATGCCGATGTGCCGGTGACGGTTGATTTGCTTGACCCGGTAACCGAGGCGGTCATTAACACGCAAACCGGGAAAGAAGTCAGGCTCCTGTTTGGACAGGCCGATGTCGGCAAGAAGTTCGTCTTGAAAGTGTCCGGCGCGTACACTCGCTACATTCTTGAAACCCGGGCGCGGGCATTCGATCCCAACTGGGAGGAAACCGTGCCCTATGACCCGTTCTGGTGGGAGGACCCGCTGGGTCCGGACATCCGAAACATACTCGTAGGGCCCGAGGACTGGATCGCTTTCACGGCGCCGCAGCGGGGTGCCGATATCGTGGAC
>CAZOMH010000623.1:0-3147 GCA_964580415.1 uncultured Nitrospirales bacterium | reverse complement strand
GCGCGGGCTCTTCCGGAGTGGAGGGCGCGATGGCGGCGGTATTCGGGACGGGATCATTGCGTGTCAGGGAAATCTGGAGTCCCTGCCCAAAGAACTTCGGCGCGTCCTCGACGGAAATGTAAGCGTTGTCGAATTCGCCCACCAGGGGATGGGCGAGGGCAAACTGCGCCTGCCCGGCGGCCACTGCGGTGTCGTTGACCGCAGCCAGCACACGGGACTTTCCGAGCACCACCTCCACGCGCGCCCCTTCGATCCGGACCTTGCCGCCCATCTGCTCGGCGAGCTGGCTGAGCGAAACATATGCCACGTTCTGGTAGGTTTTGAGCATGGCGTTGAGGCGCACCATGTCGCCGCCCAGTTCGCCGGTGAACTGGGCGGTCGGCTGGGCGGCCGCCGCAAAGGTCCAGCATGCCGCGCACACGAGGCATGCCGTCATGTATGGTCGGATTCGGGAATACACGGTTACCCTGCCGTTGGTCGTTCGAGATACCTTCAAAACCCATGGGTTCGCCGCACGAACCCGCCCCGGTATATTAACCGATGCGGGGCGGAGCCTCCAAACCGGCACACAAAAGAGACAGGCCCCGCCGGGAAGGCGGGGCCTGCACAAAATCAAAGGCCAATGTCCGGTACCGGAATGCCGGGACCCGGTCAGGCGAATTACACGCCGTCGGCGTTGCCCGTGACCACGCGCCACACGTTGTCCTTGTCCTTCTTGAACACCAGTTCAACGCTGACCGCACCGGCCGGGCTGGAAAGGTCAATCGGGTACGCCTTAATCGTGCCGTCGTTGTTTTTCGTGATTTGCATGTTCTTCAGTTCGCAGGCGCCGTCATCGGCATAGCCGGAATCACGGCCGGCTTCCGCAAGGGCTTTCAACTCAGCCTTGCCGCCCACTTCCGGGTGATCGAAGTCTTCCGACACGAGCAGGAAGAGCGCGTCAATGTCCTTGCTCTCCAGCGACTTCTTCACGAGTTGCATCTGGTCGCCGACCAGTTGCTCGTCGGACTTCTTGGTTCCCGTGGCGCAACCCGCGACCAGCACCATGACCAAAACGCACAGCATTCCATACTTGACGAACTTTGCCATCTCTGCTTTTCCTTTTCCTGGTTGATTGGATATTGCCCTCTCGCACCCGGCACGACTCCACGGTACGGTTGCACAAAGCCCCAAAACAGTAGCAGATAGACCCCCTCTGCCACGAACAGGTTTCACTGCCGTTCGGCGCGGACGGTCCCGGACGGGTGGGGACCGGACATGCGCGGGGTTGATTTCCCGTGTCCCGGCGGGCACAATGCCGCCCATGCCAAACCCGCACGAACACTATATGCGCATGGCCATGCGCGAGGCGGAACGCGCCATGGAGGCCGGCGAGGTCCCCGTGGGTTGCGTTATTGTCCATGAGGACCGCATTATCGCCAAAGGCCACAATCAGCGCGAACTGCTCCAGGACCCCACCGCCCACGCCGAACTGCTGGCCATCACGGCGGCGGCGGCCCATCTGGGCTCGTGGCGGCTGGAAAACACGCGCCTTTATGTCACCCTCGAACCCTGTCCGATGTGCTCGGGGGCCATCATTCTGGCCCGCATCCCCGAGGTATACTTCGGTGCCACCGACCCCAAGGCGGGCTGTTGCGGCACGCTGATGAACCTGCTCGGGGACAAACGCTTCAACCACCAGCCCGCCGTGTTCGGCGGCGTACTGGCCGAGGAATGCGGCTCGATGCTGTCCGGTTTCTTCCGGGAAATTCGACAGCGCCAGAAGAATGCCGGCGATCCGAAGGACAACTAAGCGTGGTGCGCCCTCCGGTTGATCGGGCGGACGTTGTGGACAAGGTGAACATCGGCAATAAACCGCCCGAGGGGTTGCGTCCGGACAGCCCGCCAAGTCCGCGCATTGTACCCCCTGCCGGGGTGCAAGGACTGCTTTTTGGGAACGCCGGCCGGGGGGTGAAATGAGCCGTCGTCTCCCGACTGCCGCCGGGGCATGCGCCCCGGTGCGCGACACCTGCGCGGAATTTGCTATAATCCCCCCCATCCTTTGAACTCAACCGGAGCAAGAATCATGGAAAAGCAGGCTGTACTGGAGCAGTTGGTCGATCTTTCGCACTATCTCGGCGACCCCGGGAAACCCTATGCCATGATAGGCGAGGGCAACACATCGGCCCGGATCGATGAAGACACATTCTTTGTCAAAGCTTCCGGCACCTGCCTCGGCACCATGGGCTCCGGTGACTTTCTTGAGGTCTCCATCTCCAAGGTGACCGCCATTCTCGACGATCCTTCGGCGACGGATGCCGACGTGACGGCCAACCTGCGCAACGCATTGATCAATTCAGACGAGAAGCGCATGCCTTCGGTGGAGACCATGATGCATGCGCTGCTGTACAAATACGCCGAGTACAATTTTATCGGACACACGCACCCCGTTGCGACCAACGCGCTAATGTGCTCCATCCACGCCCGCGAAGCCGCCATGGGCCGGCTCTGCCCGGACCACATAGTGGTGCTGGGCCACAAATCCGTGTTTGTGCCTTACGTGGACCCGGGCCTCGTGCTTGCCCGCGAAGTGCGCGCACGTGTCCGCCAGTATGTTGAAGAGGAGGGGGTGGCCCCCAAGACGCTGCTGCTGGAAAGCCACGGCATCTTCGCGCTCGGCCCCAATGCGAAGGCGGTCAAGAACATCACCGACATGGGCGAGAAGATGCACCAGGTCCTCGTGGGCGCCTACAGCGTCGGCGGCCCCAAGTGGATGACCGAGGCCGACATCCGCCGCATCGACACGCGCCCGGACGAACTATACCGCCAGAAGACCATCGCCTAGCGCGATGACGCCGCTGCAGGGCGAATTTGCATTTACAGTTTAATCACTTGCATTTTCACTGTTCATCGTCAGTGTCTGTCGTCATTGCGGGGAGAGCTTCAGCCCGACGCGGCAACCTGGCGCCCGCCCAAGTCTTTGGTGACAAGAGATTGCTTTGTTGCGCTGCCAAGAAGGTCGCTTTTCGGGAGAAGGCGAAGCACAAGGCAGGCGGGACGCCTGCGGTACCGAAGCACAGGGCAGGCGGGACGCCTGCGGTACCGAAGCACAGGGCAGGCGGGACGCCTGCGGTACCGAAGCACGAGGCAGGCGGGACGCCTGCGGTA
>CAZOMH010000622.1:0-3154 GCA_964580415.1 uncultured Nitrospirales bacterium | reverse complement strand
CGCCGCGGATTTCGCGGGCGCGGGCCATGTGCGTGCCGTAGATGGCGCGGCGCACGAGGTCCAGCGCCTCGGAAGGCTTGCCCATGCGGTAGTAGACCCAGCCGAGACTGTCGAGGTAAAAGGGGTTGTTGGGCTCGGACTTGAGCGCCTTTTTCAGCAGGGACTCCGCCTCCCTGAGTTTCATGTTCTTGTCGGCGTAGTAGTACCCCAGGAAATTGAGCAGTTCCGGGTTGCCGGGGTCCAGTTCGAGGCAGGCCTGGAGGTGCAGCTCGACCTTGGCGGGGTCGTTCAGTTTTTCGTAACAGGCGGCCAATTCGTAGTGAAACCCTTTGCCGGGCCCGAATTTTGCCACGGCCTTTTCGAGAAGCGCCGCGGCGTCGCCGTATTGTTCCATCTGTATCAGGGCGCGTGCCGCGACGAAACTGAGCACGCGCGACTGCTCGATGCCCCCCGGCAGTTCGCGCAGCATTTCCAGCAGGCGCGTGCCCGTGGGTTGCACGCCGAAGAGGGTCAGCAGATCGGTCATGGCCGCGTCGCATTCCGCTTCCAAGTCACCGTCGATGCTGTCCAGCCGGACGTATTCGTCAACGGAATCGGCGCCCATGGCCTGGTTGGCGAGCACGGAAAAAACGCCGGCGAGCACGGGACTGCCCGATTCCGGGGCAAGGCGCGCGGCCTGCCCGTTGCGCCCCCCCTGAAGCATCACCCAGGCCGCCTGAAGGTAATGCTTGGGCTGGACGGTCTTGCTTTCGAGCAGCTTGGCATAGGACAGCCCTGCTTCCGCATATTTGCCCAAGCGCGCGTATGCGCCGGCCAGAAATTCCAGGGCCGAAGTTTCGTCCGGTCTGCTTTCGACGTACTTGGCCAGTTCCGCCGCGGCTTCTTCGTTGTTTCCCGATTCCAGGAGCGCCAGGCCGAGCATGTAGCCGGCGCGCGCCACGCGGGGTTCCAGTTCCAGGACTTTGCGAAACGCGCTGATAGCGCCGGCGTAGTCCTTCATACGCATCAGGTTCAGGCCGAGCTGGTAGTGCAGCGCGCCCGAATTTGGGTTGCGCGCGACAAGGTTTTCGTATATCTCCTGCGCGGCCACCAGATCGTTGGTGTTCTCCTGCAGTTCCACCAGCGCGCCGTACCCCATAAGGTCGTCGGGCTGGAGTTCGATGGCTTTCTTGTAGGCCGCGGCAGCACCCTCAAAATCGCGCTGCTGGTGGCGCATCTGGCCGAGCAGCAGCCACAGTTCGGGGCGCGCCGGGTCCTGCTGCACGCTTCGCTGGCTGGCCCTGAGGGCCTGTTCAAAATCGCCTTTGCGCAGGTAGGCGCGCATCAGATGCACGGTTGGCGTGGGCGCTTCCGGGTCCAGTTTTGACACGCGGTCCAGCGCGGCCACCTCAAGATCATTTCGCCCCTGCCGCTCGTACATCACCGCGCTGATGAAGCTGGTGTAGGAACGCGCCTCATCGGTCACGGGCGCATAGCCTCCCAAGTCCGGGTCGGCAAACGGCACGAGTTGGTCCAGTGCGGCACATCCGCCCGACATGGACAAAACAGCCGCCACCAAAGTGTTGAAAAGCACTTTCATAATCTCTGTGTTTCATGGGCGCGTTTCACGCCGGTCAATCATCCAACAACAAACGCCCTTCCCGATCCTTGTCGGCAAGGGGTGCAAAACTGCGCCGGTGTTCGGGGCACGGACCCAAACGCGCCAGTGCGCCCATATGGGCGGACGTTCCGTACCCTTTATGCTGGCCAAATCCGTAGCCGGGATATTCCCGGTCCAGTTCGGCCATACGCCGGTCGCGCGTCACCTTGGCTATGATACTCGCCGCGGAGATTGAAAGCGAACGTTGGTCGCCTTTTATGAGGCGCAGGCAGGGCTGTGACATCCCGGGCAGGTTGAATCCGTCCACCAGCAGGAAGTCGGGCGGCGGCGTCAATGCGGCGACGGCCCGCGCCATGGCGGTGTAATTGGCCCGCTGCACGCCGATTCGGTCCAGTTCCGCGGCTTCGACCACGCCCACGCCGATGGCGTGGGCTCCTGAACGGAGTTCCTCAAAAAGGGTCTCACGGCGCGCCTCCGTGAGGCGTTTGGAGTCGTCGAGCCCCGGCAGTGCGCGGGCCAGCACCACGGCACCGGCCACCAGCGGCCCGGCCAACGGGCCGCGCCCGGCCTCATCCACCCCCGCGACACGGCGAAAGCCGGACTCAAAGGCCTGCTGCTCGAAGGCGAGCATCACCTCAAGCCGGGCGTGTTCGTTTTGGGATATGCCTTCCGCGGGTATGGAAAGGGGAACAGTCATGGTGGTCAAGACTGTAGCCGTTTGGACGGTCTCAGCGCAATTCGAGAAAAGCGCCGCCGACGTTTTCACGCGTAAGCAAGGGGTCATCCCGATACGCGACAGCGCCCGCGTGGTAGTGGCGCACGGCGATGTAGCCGAGGCGGTCGAGGGGTTCGCGGCACACCGAACCGGGCGTCAGCAGGGCAAAGCAACCCCGCGCGTCCCGCGCATATCCTTCCACGGCGGAAAGGCAGGCGGCGCGGCGGGAGGGGGGCAGGCTTTCGTGAAACACCGCACCGTCCATGGCCCAATAGGCGTCGGTGTCCGAAATGGGATTCACATAACCCCACGCCATGCCGGCGATTTGTCCCGCTTCGCGAAACACGAGCCCCTCGGCGTGGATGCCCTCTTCATTGAAGGTGCAGCGGCGGGTGAGCGGGGCGGGGGAGAAGCGGCGGCGTATGCCGTTTTTCGGCTGCTGTGCCGTCAGAAAGGCAGCGTATTCGCCGGCGTCCCGCGGGGTGAAAAGTTCCATCGACAGGTCCGCGGGAAGGGGGCGGCCGGAACGATGGCGCAGGGCGAGCCAGTGCAACCCCAAACCCTGCCACCAGGGAAGGTTGCCCAGCCGGGCGGCCTCGGCGCAGCGCAGCGGCTTTGCATAGAGTGGAATGCGGCGGGCATGCATGATTCCCGAACCGTTTCTTTCCCGGGCGGCGGCGGCCGTGGCCCGCCAGTGAAAACTGAAACTGTGACCCGCCTGGATGGTGTTTATGCCGTGTTTGGACAGCAGGAGTTCCACGAGATGCCCGCCTTCATGGCGGGCGGCGGCGATGAGCGCGTCGATCACAGGGAGCGTGCGGGTCGCCGGTAGCGCCGCC
>CAZOMH010000621.1:0-3160 GCA_964580415.1 uncultured Nitrospirales bacterium | reverse complement strand
CGCCGACGGCCGCGGCCGACAACGCCGCCGATTTCACGAATTCGCGCCTGTTCATGGGCTCACCTCCAGAATGCCAGCGGCGGGCACGGTTTCTTTTCCCAACTTCTGCGGCTCCGCCGTGCTGTTGTAATAAAGCACGCCATCGCTCAGCTGGGTCGCAAACACACCGTCAGTTGCCACCACCGGCAGTTCAGCGCCCTTCGCATCCGGGTTCAGCCGTTCCGGATGGCGCATGACCTCGGCCACGACCGCGTTGAATTCCGACACGCCTTGCTCTGAAACTTCCAGCGTCGCCCCGTGCCCGATGCGTCGCGCCAGGGATTTCACCTGCGGCCAGTCGACCTCCCATGCAAGCGCGGTGTCCGCAACGGGCTCTTTTTCCGCTCCGTCGGAACAGAACTCGATCGCACCGACAGCCAGGCCCAGCGAACGCGAGTCCTCTTTGTTCTCGGGAGCAAAGGGTTGGATACTGAAAGTGACCTCCGCGATTGATTTCCCTGCCAGCGTTTTTTTGGCCACGGGAAACCGCCACACCCGTGAACCGGATTTGTCGATGGTCCCCACCTGTGCGCCGTTGACGAAGACGCGATTCGTTCCGCCCAGCGACTGCGGCGTGAGATTCGCCGTCAGGACGAGCGTCGCAGCTCCGTCCGGGTTGCATGGCAAGTAGCAACCGGCATGGGCGGATGTCCAGCGCATGCGGACTGCGGGATCCTTAGAAATCATGCCGCCGGGCTCCACGGCATACCAATCGCCAAACAGAAACTTATCATCGTTCGCGCGGCCGATCGGGAGGACAAATCGCCGCGGCGCCGCCCCTCGGATCACCGTTTTGACTAACCGTTGCGCTGTCGGCGGCGCCGTCAGCAGGGTCTCGCGCGGCCCGTCGCTTCCTTCCGGCGTGCGCAACAACAACCCGTCAACGGTTGGCCGGGCAATCAGGATGCCGCCGGCTTCAACCCAACGCCGGAGGTTCTCGATCTCCTCCACTTCGGCATACGGCGCTTCGGGGATCGCCATGACCTTGACCCCTTTTGCCAAGGGCGTCTGGATGGTCGTGCGGTCAAGCAGCTCGAAATCCAGGCACCCCCGCAGGGACCGCGCCGCCGCCAGCACCCGGTGAAGGCACGGGTCGTCGAGCGCCCATGAAGTCTTGGGCAGATAGATCGCCGCCTCCACGCGCGGCGAGCATCGCCGCAGACAGGGAATCGTGCGCCGGAACGTCTCCACGCACGCCGGGCTCTGCACAATATTTCCCTTGTAGCAGAAGAGATGGACCGCTCCCGAAGCCATGGCGTTGTAGATGCGGGCAACATTGCCCTCCGGCGAGACGGGGCCGGCGGGCTCCATGCCGTACTCAAGGTTGTACGCGCGTGCCGCCGACACGACTTCGCGCGTGATGGCGAAGTTGGCCGCGTAGTCGCTGCCTTCGTTGGTCACGCGCAACCGCACCTGATGGGGAGCGGCGGCCTTGGCCTGTGCCGAGAAATCGGCCCCCAGCACGGGCTCGCCGCAACCGCCCAAGGATTGGTAGATGGGCGTGTCGGGAAAATACTTCCGGGCGGTGGCGTCCCAGAAGGCCGAATACTCCGTCATGCAATCGATATACCAGCCCACGACGTCGAGCCGCGCCCGCCGCGAAGGCGCCTTCGCGGGCAGCAGCGGCGCGACCGCGTCGAAACCGCTGTATGAGGTGCCCCAAGCCCGGTTCAGCGCGCCGATATCGCCGTAGCGCTGCCGCATGCGCTCGCGGAAGCTCTTAACCGCTAGCGGATCGCCCGCCCACCACCCGGCATGATTGTGGAACCGCCCGGTGGTCTTGAAGGTCCAGCCGTCGGACGGGCCGGACGGATAGAGCGTCTCCCCATAAATGCCCGTCACCCCCAATCGCACCAGCTGCAGCACGCCGCTGTCGCGGTAGCGGTCGGCGAAGGCTTTGACGAAACGCTCGATCCAGAAACGGAATTCCGGGTCCCACAGGGACTGGATCTTCGACTTCTCGCCGTGCTCCAGGCAGACGTAGGGCACGGATCGGTCCGATTCGCGGAACCACTTCGGCAGCGAGTAGGCCGGGCCGCACACGAGCAGCGGCGCCCATTTCAATCCCGCCCGCTTCAGCACCTCGACCTGCCGATCCCAGCGGCTCCAGTCCCACTGTCCCTCGCCCGCGTCCTCGACCGTCTGCCAAAGCACGTAGGACTCGACGCAATTGAACCCCAGCACGTTGTACAAGGCCGCTTCGGCCGACGTGGCATCGCATCCGAGATCGAGCTCCATTCCTTGACCGATGCGCGCGCGCAGCTTTTCAAGCCGGTCCGGATCGAGACCGCCAGGACAATAGTCCCGCGGCGGGGCGAACAGAACTTCGATCCGGCGCACCGTCAGCGCGTCGCCCTCCAAGCGGAAATCCGCGCCGAAGTTCTGGCCGTGACCGAACCGGGCGTGCGGCAGCCGGACCACCGCCCGCTGCCACGCGCCCGAGCCCCCCAGCAGAACCAGATCATCCGCAACCGTATAGCAGGAGTTGCTCTCCCGGCTCACCGGGCACACGTCAAAAGACACCCGCGCAATCCGGAGACTGTCGTCAAGATAATCGATCACCGCATAGGCGTCATAGTCGCCCGGCGGCACCAAGGCCGCATCGGCCTTCACATAGAGATGGTGAGTCCGGGCTCCGCTCATACGGCGGCAGGGAGAGCCGGCGATGACGTCCGGCACGTTCGATCCATCCCCTCCCGACGGCACCGACAAACCATGCTCCTGATTCTTCTCGCCGAGCTGAACCCAGAGAGGTTCGGCTGCCGACAGGAAATTCCCGACCAATAACAACGAAGCCGCAAACGCAGGCCATGCCTGAAGCGTCATTCTCTCCCCCCCCCATATCTTTACATTTCTTCGATATCGTGGCACCGCGATTCAACAAGATACGTACTGTAGCAAGATCTCTGCGGTTGCACAAACGGGAAAACTGCGGATTGCGCATCCTGTCGGGCATGCGCTAAACGATCACAGGCAAGCCGCAATGTATAGATCGTCTGTGTATCAGCATGCAGGGGTCGTGTATAATGTCGAACTACGACCCCTCGATCTTTCCTTATCTGGAAGTGCCATCACGTAGCGCGTACTCCTGCCGCCTTGGCTATCTTTCTGCAAAATGCCT
>CAZOMH010000620.1:0-3161 GCA_964580415.1 uncultured Nitrospirales bacterium | reverse complement strand
TACCCTGCCTTCGGAAGACGGCTACAAGACGGTTCGGGTGCAGTATCTTGACCGGGCCGGCAACCGCTCGGCAGCCTTCAACGACTACATCCGGCTGGACACGACGCCGCCAACAGGCGGCATCGTGATCAACAGCGGCGCAAAGGCCACGACCAGCCAGATTGTCATGCTAAGCCCCACCTACACGGACACCGGCGCCGGGGTTTCGCGCATGCGGTTCAGCGACAATGGCAGCACGTGGACGTCGTGGAAGTCACCGACCGGCACGTGCTATCACACGCTTCCGTCGGACGCCGGATACCACACCGTCCGCGTGCAATACCTGGACAAGGCGAACAACTATTCCCCCGTGTACAGCAGCTACATCAAATACACCCCGCCACCGGTTCAGATATCCATCAGTCCGGCCGCAGTGCGCACCGACGCCACCGCCGCCGTCACGCTCGCCTTTGCGTTGTCCCTGCCCTCCGACGCGGTGCTGCACTGGTCGGCCACTGCGGGGGAAATCGCCTCTGACGGCAACGGCGGATACTCCTACACCGCACCCGCCCAGCCGGGCAGGGCGTTTGTGCGCCTGGCCGTCACCACTGCCGCCGGCCTCTGGGCTCAATGCGCGGTGCCCGTCGAAATCTACCGGCAGTTCATCGTCCTCAAGGCAGACGACTTTGCGCTCAGTTCGTCCGCCAATTACCAGCGTTTTTCCACGTACATGGAAACCCTCAAGGCGCGCGGGGTCAAGTCCTCGGTGGGCATGGTCGCTTCCGTGTGCTCCACTCCGACCGCGAGCCAGCGTTCCACCGTAAACTCTTGGCGGGACAGCGGCTGTTTCGAGTTCTTCAATCATGGCTATGACCATGCCTACTATCTGCCCTCCACCGGCGGTTCCGCAACGGTTGACCTCTCGCTGGGTGACGACTTGTGGAACAAGAGCTATCCCGCCGGAACCACATACGAATTTCAGGGACGGCCGTATGCGGAGCAATTGGACCATTTCACCCGTTCCCAGCAGATTATTCAGGACACTTACGGGTTTCGCATGCGCACATTCGGAGCGCCTTTCAACAAATACGATTCGAACACCACACTGGCCGTTGCGGCCCTGGGCCAAATTAACGTCTGGTTCTTTGGCGTGGCCAGCAGTACTGTCTGCACCCCGGCGCGAAACGGCGGAGAAATCGAGAGTACGCCGGGTGTTCCCAGCCTGAGCACTTATACCCAAACGCACAGTTCAACACCGCCTGTTGCCGTGCTGCAGCACCACCCGGCGAATGCGGCATTCACCACCAACTGGGCTGAATTCATTGCGATTCTGGACCAGATTGATTCGGAAGGCGGCACCTTCATCCTCCCCGGAGAATATGCCGACCTTCTTTGGCACGGCACCCTGCCCGCCGACCCAAGCGCATCCATTCCCGAACCGCTGCTGGAATGCGCGCTGCGTTTGCAGCGGAATGAGTGGACCGCCCCGCTCGCCCCGGCCAAGTTGTACTAAAACACGGGGACACTGCCGGCGCACACCCTCCCACTTTGCACTGCTTGCGCGCGCGGTTTTCGCGGGACTATAATCAACCCTCCGGTTCGCAAGAGACTGTTTCTTTTGTGCTAAGAGGGAATCTGGTGAGAATCCAGAGCTGCCCCGCAGCGGTAAGCAGGAACGAACGGCGCATGATGGCGTGACACACGCCTGTAACGCACTGGGCCAAAAGCCTGGGAAGCGGCGCCAAGTAGGAACTCCGTTCATTCGGAAAGCCTGCGAGTCCGAAGACCTGCCGGTATTGGAATCGTTGTCCATCTCAATCGATGGAGACGGCCTTCGCGGGAAGGTTCGATTGTCTGACGTCCCCCCGCGCCGGTCCCTCCCCGATTCTCCTGGCTGCGAAGGTCCCAATGATTCGAGGGTTGATCCATGTCCAGTCTTGTTTCCTTCATTCTTCCCGTCCCGTTCCGAAATCCGCGTTTCCAGTGTGCGTCCGTCATTCTGCTGTTTGCGGCCCAATACGCCTTTGGCGCTGGCGTAATCGACAGTCTCACCGGATATGCGATCACGGAATACCGCGCCGCACCCGACGGCGAGTCGCTTGTGAGTTTTGACTGGGATTCGACAGGGTCCCTCTATTACATGACGGGCGACCCGAACTATGCGCTGAAGCTGAACGTGTACCGCCAGAACGGCGGGACTGAAACCGCCATCTTCCAGTCAACCGCTGTGTTCCCCGGCTCCCGCGTGACCACGGTGGGCTCCCATGTCTACTTCAACGACGGAGGGAACTACACCCGCTACACGTTTAATTACTACGCATATGACGTTTTACAGGGCGGAACGCCGGTACTTTCCTATGATTCTTCGGTGGAACCGTTGAGTCTTTGGGGTATCGACACCCGGGACGGGACACAGTTTTTTGCCTCGGGGGCAATGGGCTTCGGGCCGACTTCCATCTACTACATGCCGGCACCGGCAGACGGCATTCTCGGAAGTCTTGTCAGCCTTGGCGAGATTGGCGAGTCTTCCGGTCCGGTGGCTTTCGACACCGCGGGAAACCTCTTTTACGCGCACGGATGGGTCGCCAGCGGCCAGGCCAAGATATACCGATGGACTGCAGCCGAACTGGCGGCGGCCGTCGCCAACCCCGTCCTGACCCCGCTGCTTCCGGCCAACCATGAGTGGGCCCTGCTTCCGGCGAGTTTCACCGGTGCGGGCGGCATGACCGTGGACGGCAACGGCAATGTGTATGCAACGGCGAATGCATGGGGTGTGCCGGGCGAATTGTTGATGTACCGCCCCCCTGCGGCGGGCTCTTCCCCCATTCCGATGTCCCTGGCCCGGCATGCGAATCGTCTGGAAACACTGCGCATCCGCGGGGGAAAGCTCTATGTGAACTGTTCGGCAGGAATATACTCGGTGTCTCTTCCGCTGTCTGTGTCCCTTGCCGGCGAAACACCGGTTCAAGCCGTTGCAGGAAAGCCGGTAACCCTTTCCGTGGTTGCGCACGGCGGGGAGGGCACTCTCTCGTACCAGTGGTATCTTGCCACCGGCGGGAACACGGATATTCCCCTCGGCAACGACGCACCAACGCTGACGATTCTTCCGGCACCGGCTGATTCCGGAAACGGCTATTACTGCACCGTAACGGATGCGGGCATGACGGTCACTTCCCCGACAT
>CAZOMH010000619.1:0-3165 GCA_964580415.1 uncultured Nitrospirales bacterium | reverse complement strand
GTGCGCTCGCGGTTGTCAAACTCGAGGTTCAGCCGGTCATACAGCGCCACGATCTTGTCGAACCAGTGGAACACGGCGCGGTACCCCTCCTCGGCGAGATCTATTTCGATGCGTGCCTCGTCGATGGTCTCCAGGGTTTGCGCGGCAAGATAGCGGTCCCGCTCCTCGTTCTCCTCCGGCACCATGCGCACCCGCATTTTCTCCATCGGTTCGCCATGGTTGAAGCTTTCGAGGATGGTGGGGATGTTGAAACGGTTCTGCGCCAGCAGCGCGGCCTCGCGCAGCCACGGGCCGGCAATATCGTCGCGGCCGAGCAGGGCGTCCAGCTCCGGCACGGGCGCGAAAAGGTCGATGCGCCAGTCCAGCCACATGTCGTGGAACAGGCGCACCAGACGCGCGCCGCAGCCCGAATCGCGGCCCGGCGTGTTTTCGGCGAGCACAATCAAATCTTCAAAACGCTTTTGCAGCCGCCAGCGCGTGCGCCGCAAAATGTCGTGCTCGGCGAGAAAACGCACCACGTACAGCCGGTCCACGGCGAGCACGGCCGTTTCCTCCGGCACGCGTCCGCGCAGCATGAGGGTTTCGATCCAGCGCTGCGACCATTCGCGCAGACGCCGCGCCACGGCGCTGCGCGGCTGCCGCCGCAGTTCTTCCAGCGCGCCCTGGTCCATGTGCTCGCGCCGCAATGCGGGCGCGATTTCCGCGTCAAAGGAGCGCGGGTCGTCCGTGCCCGCCAGCAGTTCGTCGGTGCGCATGTCGTAAAGATAGGTGCGGTACAGGTCGGTCACGAGCAGATAGTGGATGCCCGGCGCCCTTGTCTCTCCGCACAGCGTGCGCGTGGTCCAGCAGAAGTCGAGCCCCCGCTCCATCACGGTCGAGGGCGGTTCGAGCGTGCCCGGCGGCAGGAAGTAGGCCGCCACCGTGGTGTGGTTGTCCGCACGCAGCAGATAGGGAACGGCGCCGAGCATTTCGGCGCCCGGCTGCGCGCTGAACGGAATGGGTTGTTCCCAGTCGAGCAGTTCCAGCAGCCGCCGGATGAAGGTCTGCTGTTCCACGCGGGTCGCGTCGGCCAGTTTGTCCCACCAGGACTCGCACAGCCGGACAATGTCCGTGGTTGTGTTTCTCATGGCACCCCGGGTTCCTTTCTCACGTCGTGGCCCGCCGCCTCGATATGACGCCAAAGCACGTCGTCACGGCGGCCGAGCAAATCACTCCCCTCCCGAAGATAACTGTCCACGGCACCGCCCCCCCCCTGGGCCAGCGCCTGCAAAAAGACTTCTGATGTCATTACATCCAGCACAATACCCGGCGATTCCAACGTCGGCCGCCGCCCGCCGCGGCACACCACCAGCGCACGGTCGCGCGGTCCCGAAAGAATACACAGCCGCACGGATGGGTCCAGCGCGGCAACACCGCGCAGCCGCAACGGCGGCGGCGCGGTTTTCATCACCAGTGCCCGCAGTTCTGGGAACAGCGGATGCTCCACATTGACCTGGTAATAGGCCCGGTTGCCTTCGACGCGCTTGAACAGGAGTCCCGCCTTGGCAAGCCGGTCCACTTCGCGCTGCACAGCCCGCAGGGGCATGCCCATGGCGCTTTCCAACTGTCGCTGGTAATAGGAGGGGTGCGGATCGAGCAGGAGCGCCTGCAGGGCGGCGGCCCGGGCCGATGAGGCAAACAGCAGTGATAAGCAATTGGATTGCTCCATATCACTACAATTTGTCGTCACACCATTCGTCATTACGCGAAGAACCCCTTGAGATAGTAACGCAAAATACAAAAACAGACGAATACAGCACCAATGCCGGGCTTAAGTATAAACACAAATAGATTATAATGCAATAGACGATTTCAGGCTAACGACAATATGTAGTCAAGCGAGTTCGATATGGGATGCTTTCTGTCTGTGTTTGTGAAACCCCGTAATCTGCGACGACAGCCCCAGCCATGCAACCCGTTCGCACGAAAGACGGCAGTTATCCCGGATAAAACAGCATAAAACAGGGACACCCATTAGGTGGCCCCGATTTATCCCATGACATAATCTCTTGGGATGGGTTTTGTCCGCCCACCATTCTACTGCAGTGAGTCAGGAAAAGGGGAACCATCGGGAGTTCATCATTGCGAGCCTCAGACCGCCGTTGGCGGAGATTCGCAGAAGAAAGACTGCTCCGGAATGTGGGACAGCCGCCCTCGGCTGTCGGACCGTGACCAGCGACTTGGGACGACAGGCGAGGGCGGCTGTCCCACACTCTCTTAGCGGGCAAAACGAAGTAATCTCGTGCCGGTATGACGCGCCATACGAAAACATGCGTGCCGTATCTGTCAATCGCCTTCCTCCCTCCCGCCAAAAAGAGCGCGGCGGACCGGGCCGTTGCCCAATCCGCCACTTTGGGTGCGGGTATGCTGCTAGTCGCAGAGTTCGAAGACGCCGGCTGCACCCATGCCGCCGCCGATGCACATTGTCTCCAGACCCCACTTCACGCCGCGGCGGCGCATCTCGTATATAAGCTGGGTGGCCAGTTTGGCGCCGGTGCATCCAAGGGGGTGTCCCAGCGCGATGGCGCCGCCGTTGACGTTTACGATTTCCTCGTCCAGGCCAAGGGCCTTGATCACGTAGAGGGTTTGCGAGGCAAAGGCCTCGTTGCACTCGATCAGGCCAATGTCCTTGACGGCGATACCGGCCATGGCGCAGGCCTTTTCAATCGCGGGCACCTGCGGCGGGCCGAGATAGCCGGGATCGCCCGCGCACACTGCATAGCCGCGCAGCTTGGCCAGCGGCTTGAGGCCCAGTTCCTTCACCAGCGCCTCGCTGGCAAGCACCGTGGCCGCGCCGCCGCAGCTTGTCTGGCTGGAATTGCCGGCCGTGCTGACGCCCAGCACCGGCGAGGCCGCGAAAGCGGGCTTGAGCGCGGCGAGACTCTCAAGCGTGGTGTCCGCGCGCGGTCCCTCGTCGGTGTCGAATACGAAGGTCTTGCCGCCCGGAAGCGCCACTGTCAACGGCACTATCTCGTCCTTGAATGTGCCCGCGGCGATGGCGGCAACGGCGCGGCGGTTGCTGCGCAGCGCCCATGCGTCGCATTCCCCGCGGGTGATGTTGAAGTCCCTGGCGACGTTGTCGGCGCACTGGCCCATGGCCGTGTAGGCGCGCGGATGCGTCTTGGT
>CAZOMH010000618.1:0-3169 GCA_964580415.1 uncultured Nitrospirales bacterium | reverse complement strand
AGGTCTCCTCTTCCTTTCGCGGTGCATCCGCCGCGCGCCGGTTTTGGCAACCCACAGGGCAGTGTAAAATGCGAAGGGCAGTACTCAAAGGGCAAAGGCTGAATGGTGAAGGCGAAATGAAATTGCCAGCCCCGAGACCATGCCGCAACAGGGTGGGTCTTCTATGGAGTGCGGTGGCAGAGCGCAGCGACGACACCGCTTTGGCTGGCGTGGCGCATGCACAGCCAAAGCGGTGTTGTTGCCGCCGCACTCCAAGAATAGGAGTGTTCTGTGCTTTCTCCCCCCCCTTCATTCCCCGGTTTTACGGTCGCGGCTATGCCGCTCTGTGATATTCTCCTCAGCAACGCGCGCACCTTTGGAGCAATCATCATGAGTAAACCTTTTTGGCTGAGTGTTGTTGTGGCCTGCCTGATCGCCTTACCCTGCATGGCCGTCACGGAGATCCGCGAGGGCGACGCCTTCGCGCGGATGAATGGGGACACGCAGACATGGACCATCGGTACCGCGGCCGTACAGATGGACTATGCCTGCAAGGACGGTCAACTGGGGCTGGAAAGTTTCCAAAACAAAATCAGCGGGCCGGTGCGCGACTATGCGTCTCAGTCAGTCCCGTTCGGTGTTGAGGCGCCGGCCACGGGGGCGTTCGCATTCGAAACCGTGTGGTCGAAAACCCTGGCTGCGGGAGAAGGCGCGGACTTGGCGGCGGACAATCTCAGGCTTGCGGTGAAGCAGGGTGATCTCCTGGGGTTTGGCGTGGCGACCGGTGCGGACGATGCGGGTGCGACGGTTAACTGGGCGACGGTGCTGGATTACGGCGATGGCGACAAGTACAGTTCGGCCGAGGACGGCGCATTGAATCAGGGTCCCGTGTGGTACTACTACACGCACGCCGCGGACACGGGCGCGATGGACCTTCTGGGCGAGCTCCTGCAACCGGTGACACCGGACCAAAAGCCGGTACGCGTGCCGAGCGGTTACCGGGCCCCGGCGGAATGCTCGCATTTGGATGGAACATCGTTTCGCCTGCTCAACGCGCATGGACTGGTACGGGTGTGGAAGGCGCCCAAGGATGGAGCCGTGGCCGTACAAGGCACGGCGGAAAGTGCCGGTGGTTCCGCGAAATCCCATCTCGACATCTTTCGCATCACGGACAGCGCAACCCAGTCTCTCACAATGCCGGAAGGACCGGACCGTTGGGCACCCGAGTCGGGCACGGCAACATCCGTGGCCGTGGGTGGTCGTCCTGCTGTGCAGTTGGAACTGGTCTTGAACCGCGACGGCCTGCGGGCGCACCTGTACATCCAAGCCTATCCCGGCACGTCCATCCTGCGGCAGTGGGTCGAAGTGGAAAACACGACGGCGTCCCCGACAACACTGGAATCGCCCACCTCACTGCGTTTGGGTCTGGACGGTGCGGACACAACCGGCCTGACCCATTACTGGATGTGCGGCGGCACAAGCCGCCCCAATCAGGGGCAATTGGAGAACGCGAAAGTCGGGGAAACCTACCACCGCACGCTGCTGGGTGACCGGACGGACAACTATGTGCCCTGGATGGCGTTTGCGCGCGGGAGTGAGACCGCGCCCGGCGACGGCCTGTTTGTCACCCTGGACCATCTGGGCACCTGGACACTCGGCGCGGATTTCAGCGCCGGACAGGGGGTGCTGTCCGCGAGTTTCCCGGCGCTTGCAAAATGTCCACTGGCCGCAGGGGAGCGGCTGAAACTGCCGCTGGTGACGCTGGGCGTTTTCAACGGCGATCTGGACGACATGGGCCGACGCGTTTATGACTGGCAGTATGCGTACCTCTGGGATTACACAAACAGTGACTACTACGCACGCACGAAATGGGCCGTACCGTGGTTCTTCTGCTCGCGCAATTTGCAGGAGCAGTTTGCGGCGCGGTTGGCGGGACTCGACATGGACGCCGATCTCATGCGCACGATGGGCATGGAGATGCTCTGGGACGATGCCGGCTGGTCCAAGTATCCGGGATGGCCCATTCCGGACTCGTACACCGTGGTGTTCTCCCCCACGCACGAGGGGCCCGATTTCGCCGAGACGCTGCGGTATCTGGGCAAGATGGACATGACCTGGCTTTTGTGGATGGCGGGCCGTCCCTCGGCGGGACTGCTGGACACCAAGGCCGGATCGTGGGGCAACTTCCAGTGGCGGACGGACGGCTTTGGGCGCTTTGCACCCAAAGCGGAACAGGCGGTCCGCGCGCAAATTGAGCACTTTCTCCAGACGCAGCCGCGATGCTCCTTCCACACCTGCTGCGGCGGCAGCCGCTACGCGCACCAGTTTGAAATTCAGCGTTATGCCGACGTCAATTACCTGTCCGACATGGGGCGCGGCGATCAGACCAACCATTACTTCTCCTACCTCGAACTGCCGGACAAATGGCTCGATATGCTGGAAGCGCTGCTTCAACCGGGCGGAAAATACAGCGCGGCCACGGGCGCGGGCATGCTGTCCATGGTGCCGGGGTGGTACATGCGGGCCGAAGGGCCGGAGCAGGAACAACTGCGCCGGTTGATGGAAATATACCGGTACCTTCGGCAGGAGGGCGTTGCGGGGCGCTGGTCGCACATGATGCACCCGAAGGTCGAGGGCGACACGGACTACTACTATGACCAGCGGACCGGCTACGACGGCAAAAAGGCGTGCATCATTCTCAAACATCAACCCAAGGGAACGGTGACAGTCCATCCCAAAGGCCTTCTCCCCGAACACGGCTACGCGGTTGGCTATGAGCATGCCGCGGACCGTTCCACGCGAACCGGCGCGGACCTCATGGCAAACGGCATTGCGCTCAATACCCCCGAGCCGGGCGAGCTGGTTTATTTGGGCTTGCCGGACATGCCCGGCGTTGGGGTCGATGCAATGGTGCCCAACGCGCCGGGACAGGCGTTTGCGCGGCGCGAAACCAATCTTGGGCACAGCGGCGTTGGAGTCTACTGGGCGTCGTCTGAGGGCAGTGATTGGATCAGCTACTATGAAGTCCGCCGTGGCGAGAATGTCATCGGCAGGGCGAGCGTCGGCACTTATTACTTTGATCACAGTCCCGGGTGGGACGCCAAAGCCCGTTATGCCGTTCGGGCGGTGGCCGAAGGCGGCAAACAGGCGAGCGCGTGGACCGATGCAGCATGGTTGAGCGGCGGGCAGA
>CAZOMH010000617.1:0-3174 GCA_964580415.1 uncultured Nitrospirales bacterium | reverse complement strand
GGGCCTCACAGCCCGGGATGGTCAGTGCCGCGCTTTCAGCGCTCCAAACGATGAATAGGACCGGTCCGCTTGCTGTGCCGCCGATTCTATTCTGGGTTTTTGGGTTGCGGCCACCGGCCGCGCCAGGTTTTTTGCGTTCTATGTGGTTCAAATGAAGAATAGACCGGCCACAAAGCGCATAAAGGACACAAAGGGCGCAGAGAAAAGACATTCTCCATGCGTGCGCGAACAGGTTGTTATACGAACATGCGGGTGAAAGCGCCCCAAGATTCCCATTGAGAGGGCCGGAAGAATGCGGTTATTGCGAACATTGCCGGTGATTGTGGTTATTGGTGCCGTGGTCGCTATGCTGATTGCCCGCAACAATGCGGGCGGTGTATTGGTTATGCCGCTGATCATTCTCGCTTCAACGGGTTGCCTCGCCATAGCGGTGACGCGGGGGGCGCTTGGCGGTTGGTATGGCCGGTTTATTCTGCTGGGGTTGGTGGGATGCTGGTGCGGTGACATGCTGGGCCCGCGCAGCTTTCTGGCCGGACTGGCGGCGTTCCTGCTCGCCCATTTCGGATTCATAGGGGCGTTCTGTGCCAACGGCATCGTGTGGAAGCGGACGTTGTGGGGGTTGCCCGTGCTCGCTTTGGTCATGGTGTCCGTGCTGGCGTGGCTGCTGCCGCATGTCCCCACGGCGGAACTCGGGCCGGTGACGGCCTACATCACCGTCATCAGCCTGATGGCGTTCTTCGCCAGTGGCACTGCGCACAACGCCGTGGGCCGGCACGCGCTGCTCGGCGCGGTGCTTTTCTACGTGTCCGACATCTTTGTCGCACGCTGGCGTTATGTCGATCCGAGTCCAATCAACGGCAATATCTGCTATCCGGTCTACTACGCCGCGTGCATTGTGCTGGCGTTGAGCGTGGCCGCGGCGCAGGCCGAGAAAGTGTAGGAGCAGCCGCCCCCGGCTGTCAGCTTGTGCCAAATGCTCCAGGGACGACAGCCGAGGGCGGCTGTCCCGCATGTACGAGACAACCTTCCAAAGTGTTTCTCCGCCAAAGGCACCATTGCACCCATGCGTGATGCGCGGTACAAACCCGTCGCCGAACGGGCCAAGTTGTCCCTACCGCCGGCAGGCCGCCCACTCGATGGACTGCACGATGATCTTGCGGTACTCGGGTGCCTGCGTTGATTTCACGTCGTGGCCGAGGGCAAAGTAGACGCAGCGGGCGTTCTGGAAATAGTGTGTTACCAGTATCGGCTCGGCGATGGTGTGGCCAAAGCGTTCCTGGTTGGCCGTCATGATGACGTGCATGTCGGGGCGCATGAGCAGGTTAAAGTAGAGTTCGTCGTTGGTGGTAAAGGGCTTCACGCCCTCGACGATGGGATGGGCCTGGTCGGCCACGTCGATGCGGAATTCATGGTAAGGATCGTGGGTCGACTTGCCGCTGACCCACATGGCGCCGTAGATGTCGATGGAGTCGCGCCATTCCTGCACATTGGCCACGGCAAAATGACTGACGAAGAGTCCGCCTCCGCCCTTGAGAAAGTCCACGATGCCCTGCTTCACATAGTCGGGGGGATTGCCGCCCTCCACCTTGATCTGGTGAATCGCCAGCACATCATAGTTCTTCAGGTTTTCGATCTTGAGGTCTTCGATGTTCTCCGTCGCCGTGATTTGGACGCTGGGATAGTTCTCCTTGATGTCGCGCAGCGCGTCTTCCATGGTCGGCTCGCCGTGCGCGGCCATGCCGATCCAGAGGCATTTCACGGGGGCTTTGGCGGTTTCGGCAACTGAATTCATCGGACATGCTCCCATTGCGGTAAGGATTACGGCGGGCAGCAGGCAGAGAAAGTGGCGCGGCATGGGGTGTCTCCCTGTTGTCGGGCCGCAACGGCCCGTCCTAAACGACCGAAACCCACCGGATTCTCTCACAGGCGCAAAGGCGAGTCAACTTGTAGGGCGAAAACACGCTTCCATATGGACTGCGGTGGCAGAGCGCAGCGGCGACACCGCTTTGGCTGGCCTTACGCGAGATGCCAGCCAAAGCGGCGTCGTTGCCGCCGCGCTCCATATGGTCGGCACCCTGGCCTTCGCAGTTGGAACAAGGGCGGGGGTTGCATTTCTCCGGTTCGACGCCTAATGTAAGGCGGTCTGCGAATTAATAAGGATGTAACCATGAATCATGTGCATCGTGCTATCTGGGCCTTTTGCCTGCTGTGCCTGTCCGCGCGGGCGGACATGACGGTAATCCCCAAGGCGGTGGACGGCAACGCGACCCCGGCGGCGGAACGGTTGACCAACCCCGGCTTCGAAGCGGGAGGCACCGCCTGGAACGGCTGGATGCAGGCTTTTGAGATCGTGGATGCCGCCGGGCGCAACGGGTCGCGGGGCGCCCGGTGCGCCGCCGGAAAGCCCGAAGAACAGCACGGCGTGGGGCAACTGGTGAAACTCGACCAAACCGCACCCTGTCCGATCATCCTGTCCGGCTGGAGCCGTGCGGAAAATGTGGACGGTTCCTCGGACAACGGTTATTCCATCTATGTCGATGTGAACTACGCCGACGGCGGTCATCTGTGGGGGCAGACGGGGTGCTTTTCCGTGGGCACCCACGACTGGGAGCAGCGCCGCGTGCTGGTGACGCCGGACAAGCCGGTGGCGTCCCTCACGGCGCTCGGGCTCTTTCGCGGACACAACGGCACGGTGTGGTTCGATGACCTGTCGGTGGTGGAGGCGGGGGGTGACAGCAAGGTGTTCGAAGGTGTGCTCGTGGGCCAGCCGTCTGCGCCCGCAGTCCCGGGGGAATCCTGCGGCGTCTCCACCTCGGACGGTCTGAGATTGTCCATTGATAAGAAGAGTGGTGCTGTGACGGCGTTGCGCTTGAAGGATGCCGAGTTGGGAGAGGACGGCTTGCCGGTCTTTGTGCGGGATGCGGCGGTCAACAGCGATTTCATTGCGCCTGAATGGAACGTGGAGCAAACGGTTGAAGGCATAAGCCTGACGGGTGAAGTATCCGCGCTGCAATTGCGGTTGTCGTTGCAGTTCACCATGTCCGAAAACACCATCCAAATAAACGGCACGGTTCAGGACCTGCGCGGCGCGGACCGTGCGGTGACGGTCTATGTGCCGTTGCCGGTGGCGGGGGAGTGGACCTGGTCGCCCGACATGCGGCGTGATGTTCCAGC
>CAZOMH010000616.1:0-3176 GCA_964580415.1 uncultured Nitrospirales bacterium | reverse complement strand
AGGGGCGGGGGCAGCAGCCGTACGGCGCGCAGCCGGGTGACGGTGTCGCTGGTGAAGCGTCCCCAGCGTCCGCCGTGGGGTTTTGGAATTTGGTTGACGCAATAGCGGACCAGTTCTTCGGGGTGGTTGTCGATGCGGAATCCCTGCCGCGCCAGGTTTACCCAGAGCCGGTAGTCTTCGCCGTAACGGAGGTTCTCCGGGTAGGGATGGTCGCGGAGGAATGCGGTGCGGGCCATGACGGAGGAATGGACGAGGGGGTTGCGCAGCCACATGGTCCGGCGCAGGTTCGCCTCGCCCAGGGGGGCGTTGCGCCGGCCGGGCGCCGAGCCTTCGGCGGTGAAGGTTTTGCATCGCGCGCCGAGGACATCCACGCCGGACGTTTCCATCATGCGGAGCTGTTTTTCCAGCCGTTCGGGGTGCGCCGTATCATCGGCGTCGAGGATGGCGGTGTGGCCGCCCCGGGCCTGCCGCACGGCCCGGTTTCGTGCCGCGGCGGGTCCGGAACGGACGGGCTGGTCAACGCGGCGCAGCCGGGGTTCGTTTACAGAGTATTGGGCAACGACGTCCTCCAGTCCGGGCGTGAGCGGTCCGTCGGCGGCGATAATGCATTCGAGATCGGTGACGGACTGCCGAAACACGCTGCGGAGCGCCTGCCGCAGGAGATCGGGGCGGTCATCGGCGCACAGGGCGACAATGACGGACACGGATGGAACTTTTTCCAGCGTCGGGGAATCCAATACCTTTCTCCTTGCGCGGGGCGTGCGTCTATTCTATCATCTGGCGTCGCCGGCATTTTAACGGAGGCCATATGGCCAACACAGAACCACAAGTGAGCATCGTGGTGGCGACCTGCAACCGCGGTGCGATATTGAAAGAGCACCTCGCGGCGGTGTTGCGCCAGGACGGCGTGGACTTTGAGGCGGTCTACGTGGACGACGGTTCGACCGACGACACGCCGAAGATTCTCGCGCATTATGCGGCGCAGTATCCCGCCATTTTCCGCTGGGTGCGCACGGGGAACCGGGGTCCCGGTCCGGCGCGCAACACGGGTGTGGAGATTGCGCGGGGCAAGTATGTCGTGATTGCCGACGACGACACGTTTCCCGCGTCGCACTGGCTGCTGGAACTGATCGCGGCACGGGATGTGCATCATGCCGACGTGGTTGCCTATGCACTCGAACCGGAATCGACGGAACTGCCGTCCGAGCGGTATCTGCATTACCGCAACCTGCTTGTGACGGGCAGCGTGTTCCGGCGCGACTACATTGGTCCGGCGTTCTTTCTCATGCCGCGCCGCCTGTTTTTGGATGCGGGCGGGTTTACCGAGGTGCGGCTGGAGGCGGCGGAGGATTTTGAATTCTGCCACCGGCTGCGCCGTCACGGGGCGGCGATTGTGTTCGAGCCGTCGGTGTCCGTGCCGCACCTGTTCAGCGCCGACTGGGCGGGTGTGAAACGGCGTGTGCGGGCGACGGCCATCGACGGGGCGCGGGCCTACCGGATGCTGGGCATGCCGATGGGCCGGCTTGCCTTGCGCGCGGTGGCGAAGCTGCTGGCGGCGCCGCTGTGGTGCATGCGCGCGTATCCGCGCGATTTGTACTGGGTGTCGCTGCAGATGGAGTGGCTGTTTTTCCGGCATCGGATTGTGGCGTGTTTTAGGGGCTAGGGTCTGGAGGGGGCGGGACAAGCAGCGCGGTAGACGTCCGTGGTGTTTTGGGCCATCCGTTGTGCGCTGAATTCAGCAGCCCATTTTGTGCGGGCGTTTTGGCCCATTTCGGCGCGGCGCTGCGGGTCGCGGAGTTGATCGAGCGCGGACACAAGGTCGGCGATGGTGTCCGACCCGGCGGGGTCGGGCAGGAGCAGTCCGGTGAGGCCGTGTTGCACGATTTCGGGTATGCCGCCGACGTTGGTCGCAATGACCGGGCGTCCGTGGGCGGCCGCTTCAAGCAGTACCATGGGGAAGGCTTCGGACCGGGACGGGAGTGCCACCACATCGGCGGCCAGATACCAGGGTGTCATGTCTGTCTGAGCGCCTGCAAACAGGGCCTCCAGGCCAAGTTGCCGTGAGAGGGCTTCGAGCGTTGGGCGGGCGGGGCCGTCGCCGACGGCGACGCAGCGCCATTCGCGCCGTTGCGCGCAGGCTTGGAGCAGCAGGTCGAGTCCTTTGCCCTCCACCATGCGTCCCGCGAAGAGCACCACGGGACTTTCGCCGGGAATACCGGGGGATTTGCGGAGGGCGGCTTTGTCACAGGCGAGAGCGGACGGATCGGGTCCGGGCACACCGTTGTACACCGCATGGATCCGGCTGTCCGGAAAACGGTTCGCCAGCAGGTCCCGGCGAACCTGTTCCGAGCAGGCGATGAGGGCGCGTGCGCGGCGCATGCAGCGCAGTTCCAATGCCTGCCATGCCCGGACGGACAGGGGCACCTGCGGACCGACGAGTCCGTGGCAGGTGACCACCAAGGGTAATCGGCGCAGCGCCGCGGCGGCAAGCACCGTGGCCCGGTAGTTGTGGGTATGCACCAGGTCGATGCGCTGATCGTTGGCCAACGCGAGGAGCCGGTCTATTACGCCGATATCGAAGCGGCCGTTCATGGGCAACTCAACCGCGTCAATGCCGTGCGCGGCGGCGAGATCAAACAGGGTGCGGTCGGTGCCGCGTCCCGACAGGCAGGCCAGCACAGGGGTAACGGCCTGCCGCCGCAGTTCCTCTGCCAGCGCGATCAGATGGGAGGTGATGCCGCCGAAATAGGGGCTTTCGGCGAGCAGCAGAACGCGATGCGCGTGAGCATGTGGACGGTGATCTTCCATGGGGCACACGATACCCGCGCGGGGGACGGCCGTGCAAACGAGGGCGGGATTGCCCCAACGTGGGGGTATTCAGTAGGATGGGGGTGCTTTTTTCTTCCGATGGAGGTGACTTGTCATGGCCGAGACGCTTGAACAACTGGAAGCGCAACTGGATGATTTTAACGCCGAGACCCGGCATCATGCGCTGGCGGCGCTGCTGGAACGGGCGAAAACGGGGCAGGTGAAACTGCCGCCGCGGGGCGGCAGTTTCAACATGCACTGCCATTCCTTCTTTTCCTTCAACGGGTACGGCTATTCGCCGAGCGGCCTGGTCTGGCGCGGCCTGAAGCAGGGCCTGATGGCGATGGGCCTGGTGGATTTTGACGTGC
>CAZOMH010000615.1:0-3186 GCA_964580415.1 uncultured Nitrospirales bacterium | reverse complement strand
ATTCTCGGGCCGCTTCCCGAAAAGAAGCGTTTCCTGAATGCGCCGGCGCAGGTGCAGTTCCCTCTGGTACGATTCCTCCAGTTCGGTCTCTGTGCGAACCCGCTCCGTAATATCGCGGATAATGCCCGTAAACAGCCGTCTTCCCGTGGCAAACAGCTCGCTCACGGCCAACTCCGTTGGAAACACCTCCCCGTCCGCGCGCAGGGCCTGCATTTGCCGGCCCCTTCCGATGACGTTCGCCTCCTGGGTCAGGAGATAGTGCCTCAGGTGCTGGTCATGGTCCCGGCTGTCGGGTTCGGGCATAAGCATGGAGACGTTCCTGCCCAGCATCTGCTCCGGGGCATATCCGAAAATCCGGGCCAGTGCGGGGTTGACAACCTCGATAATGCCCGTCTCGTTGATCGTTATGATGCCGTCCACCACCGTGTCCAGAATGTTGCGAATCCGTTCCTCGCTTTCACGCAGCGCCTCTGCGGCGGCGCGGCGCTGCAGTTCGCCCCTGTGGGCGCGAATCAGACTGGTGCAGGTTGTCAGCAGCGGTTTCAACTGCTCCGCCAGTGTGTCGTCAAAACCGCCGGGACGGTTGGCCAGCCCCAGCATCCCCACGACCTCGTCACCCAGCAGGAACGGCAACCCCATGAAGGACCGCATCTCCGGATGGCCCTGGGGCAGCCCGCCGCTGCGCGGATCCTGCGGGGGCGCATTCGAGATAACCGCCGCCCCGCCCGTGAGCACCGCGCCGAACAGCGTTTTCAGGTTTCGGAATTCGAAACCGTCAAGGGAGTTCTCGGCGAAAAGGCGGCGTGTTTCCTCATTCCAGGCAATATCCGTCATCGCGTGGGTCTTCAGGTAAATCTGGCCGTCCGGGTCCCGGTGCGCCTCGCCGATGAATCCATACTCACTCGACGTTATGGCCAATATCTGCTTGAGCAGGCGGCCAAACACGGCGCGGGGAACACCGTCCTCGATAAACTCTGTCTGCGCATGGCTTATGGTCTCAATCAGCTGCGTCTTCTGGCGCAGCATCCTCTCAAAACGGTTCCGGCTGGTCACGTCGCGCTGAATGGCCACAAAACGTGTGATTCTGCCCCGCCCGTCGCGCACGGGGGAAATGTGCAGCTCGACCGAATAGGGCGTGCGGTCCTTGCGGTAGTTGGTCGTTTCCCCTTCAAACGCTTCGCCGTGCGAGAGCGCCGCGCGCACGCTGGCGCGAAATGCCGCGGTGGTTTCCGGCCCCTGGAGAACGCGCGGCGAACGGCCCAGCACATCTTCAAGCGCATACCCGGTGATGGTGGTAAAGGCGGGATTTGCATACAAAATCTGCGGACCCGGACGGTCGATGTCGGCCGTGGTGATTACCACGGCATCCGACGCATGGCGCACGGCGGAGTCAAGCAGGCGCAGCGATTCCTCGCTTCTCTTCCGCTCCGAAATATCCACCACCACCTCCAGCAGTTTCTCCTCGCCGCCGATCCTGATGCGCTTGACCGACTTGAGCACCGGAACCCGCGTGCCGTCGGAGCGCAGCATCTCACGGTCGGCGTTTTCGACCTCGCCTCCTTCGTCCGTGACCGGACACTCCCCCTGCCGCGCGGGGCACATGAACTCGTGGCACACCCGGCCAAGCACGGCCGATTCGGAGGCCCCGAAGAGTTTCAGCGCCGCCGGATTGATGGACTCGATGATATGGGTGCGCATGTCCACAATAATCACCCCGGCGCTCAGACTGGCCAGCAGGGTGCGGTGGAGTGTCTCGCTTTCCCGAAGGGCGTTTTCCGCGCGCTTCCGCTCGGAAATGTCGATGGCAATAAAGAGGTATCCGGAGGGCGCGCCTTTTGCATCCATCAGGCGCGTTACCATCAAATGGACATCCATGCGGGAACCGTCCCTCCGCAAACAGGTCCAGTCCTCGTCAAAGGGTTTTGCGCCGGACGCCGCGACGGAAAACACCTCAAACCCGGAAACCGCCCTTCCGCGGCTTTCACCGAGACGGTTCTCCCAGTCGGCCACTTCCTCCGGCGCAAGGAACTGCAAGGGGGTAAACCGGCCCATGACCTCGCCGGACCGGTAGCCAAACATCCGTTCCGCGCCGCAATTGAACAGATTGACAACACCGTCGTCGTCGGTGGCGATAATCGCCATGTCCTTGGATGAATTGAGAACACTCTTCAAAAAGGCATTCACCGCGCCAAGCTTTTCGGCATCGCGCCTGCGCAGAAAGGCCGTACCAAGAGCCGACGCCGACGCCATCAGAATGGCGGCCTCATTGGAGTTCCACTGGCGCTCGCTGCGGCAGTCGTCAAATCCGACAAACCCCAGAAAGTACCCCCCGGGAACCAGGTCGCTGTGAAGCAAAATAGGGGCCACAATAATGGACTTTATGTCCTGCAATTCCAGCATGGCCCGTTCCCCGGCTGGAAAATCGCACACCTGCCCCATCAACGGCTTGCCTGATGCAAGCGTTTCCCGCCACCGTGAAAAATCCGGGTCGTAGGGCAGGTCTTGCAGGACCGGGTTGTCCATCTGCGGAGAAATCCCGTCGGCAACCCATTCATGCCGCTGGCTCATGGTCAGGGCACCCGAGCCGGGTTCCTGGCGGTTTTCAAAGAAGTAGACGCGATCCACCTGCGCGGCGGTCCCCAAAATCTTCAGGGCTTCTTCGATGTCCTCGGGACGGTTGCCCATAAGCAGCACGGACGAAGCCCGCGCGGTGCCCTCAAGCAAACGGTCGCGCTGGCGAAGGGCCAGGGAGGCCTGTTCCGCCTCGGTGATGTCCGAGACCGTCCCCTGCCAGCCCACCTTGCTGTTCCAGCGGTCAACCACCGCCGTGGCCATTACCAAAAAGGCGCGCGACGGACCGCCGTCCGCGGATGCGACAACGTGCGTCTCCTGAACGGGACCGTGCCGGTCAACGAACAAAACCTGGCGCCACTCCTTCCCGTCGGAGCGCGGAATAAAATCATCCAACTGCCTGCCCACCATCTGTGCCGGAGGGCACCCCCAAAGTTCTTCCGCCTGGTCGGAACTGTACAGAATCCTTCCTTTCGCGTCGATTTCCCAAAGCCAGTCGGACACGCACTCGGCAATATTGCGAAAACGCCTTTCTGAAGCGGCCAGACGCGAGGCGCGGCGGCGCAGGTAGAGCAGTAAAATCAAGCCGCCGAAGAAGAGCAGGTCTATCGAAAA
>CAZOMH010000614.1:0-3203 GCA_964580415.1 uncultured Nitrospirales bacterium | reverse complement strand
AGGTGCGCCACGGCGTGCTTATCGCCGCGGGCGCCAAAATCCTCGGCAACATCGAGATTGGCGAGGGGGCCAAGGTCGCCGCGGGGGCCGTGGTGCTCAAGTCCGTGCCGGCCCATGCCACCGTCGCGGGCGTGCCCGCACGGCGCATCGGCGTGGAAACCTCCGAACAGCCCGCGCTGGACATGGATCAGCAAATTGGCGACAGCGCGGCATGCGCTCCGCCCTGCAATTGTCCCATCGACACCTGCAAACGGGAGACCATGCCAAGGTGCATGTTTCCGAACGGCCCGGAAGGGCAGGCGGCCGAATAGCGAGGACACCGCCCCCCGGGCAATTGCGGCCGCGGGGATGAATTGCGACGCGGGGCGGCGGTCCCAGGGGCTTATCGGATTGCCCACCTGCTGTGGCCAACCGTTATTCACTCAGAACCTCTATTCTGACTCCTGAATCCTCTGGTTGCGGCCAGCGGCCGCACCAGGTATATTCAATGCAGGTTGATCCAATTTCAGAAAGGGGAATGTATGTTCGGAGTCATCCTTCGGACCGTGGTCGGAGTGGTGTTTCTGCTCGTTGTGCTTTACGGGGCCGCGCGGGTCATCACGGGGATTCGGAACGGGATTCAGGATTCCACGGATTCCACGCAGATCGGAACCGTGCAGATGAGACCGGGGGTAACCTATGAGCAATTCCAACAGGTGGAAACGGGCATGACCCTGGCGCAGGTGGCGGCCATCTTCGGCGCGTACGGGATGAACACCAGCAACCAGCAGGGCGGTCTTGCCGGAGTCGTTGAAAATCCCAACATGGTGGACTACAGTTGGCCGGGCGACAGGCCCCTGTCCCGTGTCCTGATATCGTTCAGAAACGGGAAAGTTTCGGAGAAGTTGACCATCGGCCTGCCGCCCCCTCCGCCGTGGCAAATGCGGGACAAGGGAAAAGACTCTGAAATGGTGGGGCATGTGCCGATGCGCAACAGGAACGGCACGGAGACGGTAGTGCCCCTGCCGTTGCGGGTCGGCGGGATTCTTCATTGATACGATGCGTCTCTGGAGGGGCGCTTTGCATATAAGGCGGGGGCAGGCGGGACGGGCCGTGGCAGGCGGGACGCCTGCGGTACGGCAGCGGACCGGACCTGATGCGGAGAGGAAGGTCGCGGTCCAGACGCGGGAAATATATCTGTGATTCTCTGATTCGAGCAGTGTTCGCGCCGCACAACCTCGTTTATTGACCTTTTCGCGGGAGAAATGTATACTTTAACCACTCAGACTGAGTGGATAAACGCATGAATATCGGCTCCAACGAACTCGACAAGGCGCTGCGGTTGCTCGGTGGACATCTGCGTTTGCAGGATGCCCCGCCGATGAATCTCGTCGTATGCGGGGGGGCCGCCCTGCTCGCCCGCGGATTGCAGACTAGAACCACGCAAGATGTTGATATTCTTGCGTTTATGGACGATGACCGGAATCTCACGGCACCCGTTCCGTTGCCCGACGGCCTGATGGAGGCGGCGGACCGCGCCGCGAAAACACTTGGCTTGCCGGAGAATTGGCTCAACAACGAGCCCAGCGCCCGCGACAGCGGCCTGTTTCAGCGGGGCTTGCCGGAGGGTATCGCGCACCGCATGATTTGCCGCGAATACGGCAGCCATTTGCGGGTATTCTTCGTCGGACGTCTGGACCAGATTCACTTCAAACTGCTGGCGGCGGCCAACGTGGGCGGACGCCATCTGGACGATTTGCTCGCCCTGGCACCCACCGGGGATGAACTCGAACAGGCGGCGCGCTGGGCAATAGCCCGGAAGCCCGACCCCGCCTTTCTGCAATCATTGACCGGTCTGCTGGGGTATCTGGGGTATGGCAACATCGCTGAAAGACTATAGCGGCGGCGTTCTCGACGGCATGCTGGGCTTTCTCTGGCGTCAGTGGGCGGCGCTGGGCGTGGCCGGCTATGGCGGCCAGACACACCGCCATTTTGCCGATCCCGAGGCGGCGCTGATGCTGCTGTGCGCCTGCGGCCGCTATGACGCGCGGCTTTTCGACGAGGCGCTGGACTGGCTGGCAAAGTATGAGCGTTTTGTGAACGTGCAGCGCCTGCGCACGATGATCGGCCAGGAACCCTGCACGGGCACGTCCGTGCTGGCCGGTGTGGCCCGCTTTCTGGCCAAGCGCACCAAGCAGCGGCGTTGGGAGAGTCTGTGTTCCGCCAAACCGTCCACTGCCGGGCCGACACCCCTGTTCTTTGGCCGCGACGGGCGTCCCCTGCCCGTGTTGGGCGAACCCGACCCCGATTTCCTGCATGCCGGGCTGCTGCGCGGCCCGGCCCTGCTGCGCGGCCATTCCGGTTTTCGCACTGCGGGCAAGGGCGTGGCACTCACCCGGCTGCGCGCCCTGCTCGGTGTCAGCGCGCGCTGTGAGATTCTGCTCTTCCTCATGACCCACCCCTTCGGCTATCCCCGGCGCATTGCGGCCGAAACCCATTACGCCCAGAAAACTGTGCATGACGCACTGGACGACATGGCGCTTTCCGGCTTCATCCGCGCCATCAAGGGCAAACGCGAGCGGCTCTGCCGTCTCGAAACCCGCGAATTCGTCAAGACCCTCCTCGACAAGGGCACCGCGCCCGAATGGGTCAACTGGCCCCGCGCGCTCGGCGCGCTCGACCAGGCATGGACCGCGCTCGACGCGCTTGCCCGCGATGAGTCGGACCCGCTCCTGGCGCAAAGCCAGGCCCAGGCCATTGCCGACGCGCTCACGCTGCGTCTGCACGGCGCAGTCACATTGCCTGAACTGCCCGCCCCCAAGGCCGATGAGTTGGCGGCAGCACTGCTGCCCTTCCAGCAGGTGCTCAAACTGCTGGAAGGGTGACGGCTGCAACCATTCCCTGTTGCGCCCTTTCAGGCGGAGAACTTTTGGGGGTTCCTTTTCCCAGGGCGGTGTCCCGGACTCCCATGTTGCGGTCTTTCAGGCCGGAAAGCATTGGTGCATAATCTTGGACCTTCATGATGAAAACGCCCCCCATGCCGGCGGCATGGGGGGCGTCGTCTTCTCATCCTGACCAGAAGTTGACCTGTGCCAACGTGGGGCAGACATTCCTGTTTGCCTGCCTTCTGCCTTCTTCTCTTCTGGACCCTGAATTCTTCGGTCGCGTCAGGCGCGCTTACTTCACCGCGGGCCGCAGCACCATGTTGCGGTAGGACACGCCGG